>JAUXHY010000232.1 GCA_030621275.1 bacterium
GTTTAACAATTAAAACAATAATGTAGAGACAGGGCATGCCCTGTCTCTACAGATAATATAATATATTAATATATTCTTCCTGACCGGTGTTCTCCTCCATCACAGTGGATAGTCGAACAATTAATGAAATCGGCTTCAGGTCGTAATAATAACGATACCGTATTGGCCACATCTTCGGGTGTTGTAGTGCGTCGCATCGGGTTTCTATATTCTGTACGTTTTATCCACTCTTCCCATCTGTCAGAGATTTTTGTGAGCGCTCGCGTTGGCGTTACTCCGGCTTGAATTATATTAGCCGTAATACCAAACTTTCCAAGCTCCCAGCCAATTTGACGAAGAATAGCCTCCATCGCCACCTTGGCAACACTAACAGGACCATAACCTTCCATCGAAACATAATTTCCTTCACTGGTAAACCCCATAACGCGTGAACCTTCACCAATCAATTTTGCATCATGCAGTTTTTGCGTCCAATACAACATTGACATTCCCATAACGTGAACGGTCATATCCATTTGTTTGCGGCTGACATGCTTTTCACCAAGCAGATTCATGGTTGTTCCAAAAGCAATGGAGTGTAGCAATAATTTTAGTGTTCCATCTCCAACAATTTCTTTAATGATTGGAACATATTCATTCATAATATCAATGTCGGCAGCATTTTTATTCCAAAAATGCACGCGACCACCATTAATATCAGATAATTCTTCTTTAAATTTTAGCGCCTGTTTTTTTATGTCAGCGCGATCAAAATGAAATCCTAAGATACCATACCCTTCTTCGGCTAAGCGCTTTGCTGTAGCACCACCGTGACCGGTAGAACATCCTAATATTAATACCCATTGTTTCATGTCTGCTCCAATTTTAAGGGTGCGAATTTAGAACAATATCGTAGTTTTACAAAGTTTAGGTTTTCATAAAGATTGCTTGCCACTTTCAGTAGTAAACAATAATCTTGCCACTGAAATTCACACTATTTATGGAAGAGTCATCTATGCAGAAAAAATCAAGTTATTCCAAGAAAGATTTATTGGATATTGCCGAAGGCAATATTTTTGGTCAAGAAAACGGTAAGTTGCCTAAACCGCCAATGTTAATGATAGATCGCATTTTAAAGATCACTGAAGACGGTGGAAAATATGGTAAAGGTTCCATTTTAGCGGAATTAAATATTAATCCTAAAAATTGGTTTTTTAACTGCCATTTTAAAGGTGATCCGGTAATGCCCGGTTGTCTTGGATTAGACGGATTTTGGCAATTATTAGGATTTTTCCTTTCCTGGGCTGGTGGAAAAGGTCGTGGTCGTGCTTTAGGTGTAAAAGAATTAAAATTTAAAGGACAGGTACGACCATATCATAATATAATTACTTATAAAATTGATATTAAAAAAATAATGAAAAAACCGGTACTTATGGTTTGGGGCGATGCAGCTTTATCCGTTAAAGAAAAGGTGATTTACCTCGCAAAAGATTTACAAGTAGGCCTCTTTGATAATTTAACTTGGGACTTCGGAGCTGACCCCGCTTTAGATACTTTTTAAACATGTCTCTTCAATGTGGTATAGTAGGTTTACCAAATGTTGGTAAATCAACAATTTTTAATGCGTTAACAGCATCAAGCGTACCAGCTGAAAATTATCCTTTTTGCACCATTGATCCACATGTTGGAATTGTTCCACTGCCCGACCCAAGACTATTTGAGCTTGAGAAAATTTACAAACCGGAGGAAGTAACACACGCAACGGTCGAGTTTACTGACATCGCCGGTTTAGTTAAAGGCGCCAGCAAGGGCGAAGGGCTTGGCAATAAATTCTTAGGGCAAATCAAACAGGTGGGTGCTATTATTCATGTAATTAGATGTTTTGATGATAGCAATGTAGTACACGTTGAAGGAAAGGTTGATCCTGTTCGTGATGCTGAACTAATTGAAACCGAGCTTCTATTAGCAGATATTGCAACACTTGAAAGGCGCTTAATTAAAATAGCTAAAGCAGCCAGAGGTGGCGATAAATCAGCCGTCCGAAAAATTAAAGTGCTTGAGCAATTACTAGAACATTTAAACAATGGACGTCGCGCTCGAACTTTTCCCGCCGAAGTCGATGATCTTTCCTTTATTAGGTCTTTGTTTTTAATGTCACGTAAACCAATCCTATACGTTGCCAATGTTGATGAAAAGGAAATACAAAACATTGATCGCAATGTACATGTACAAGCTCTTTTCGATTTTGCTGAAAAAGAAGGGAATCTCGCAATACGACTCTGTGGGAAACTGGAACAAGATATTGCCACGCTCGAGGGCAATGATAAACAAATGTTTTTGGATGAATACAATCTCCCTGAACCTGGTTTAGAAAAGCTTATACATGCGAGTTTCAAGCTCCTTGACTTGGAAACTTTTTTTACCGGAGGTCCCAAAGAAGTCCGTGCATGGACAATTAAACAAGGTGCTTCGGCTCCTGAAGCTGCCGGAGAAATTCATACTGATTTTCAACGTGGATTCATTAAAGCAGAAATATATAACTATAATGATTTGGTCGTACTTGGATCAGAAATCGCGGTGCGCGATGCCGGATTAGTGCGCCAAGAAGGCAAAGAGTATATTGTAAAAGATGGGGATTGTATTTTCTTTAAATTTAATGTTTGATTGTTTCACCGCATATCATCTTATTGTAAATTGACATAGTCAATGAATACATCAAAACAGGTAAAAGTAGGTGTAATTGGTGTTGGACATTTAGGCCAACATCACGTAAAACATTTTGCATCGTTACCTAGTGCAGACCTTGTTGGCATTTATGATTTAGACACCGTGCGCGCTGACGAAATTGCAGAACTACATAAAACAAAATCCTATAAAAATGTTGATGAATTGCTTTCTGCTTGTGACGCCTTATCAATAGTTACACCAACAACTCAACATGCAGAAATTGCAGAACTCTGCATAAAATCCGGCAAACATGTTTTTATTGAAAAACCCATAACAAAAACTGTTGCAGAAGCGGACCATCTGCTTTCGCTGACTAAAAACAACGGAACTATACTGCAGATTGGGCATATTGAG
>JAUXHY010000039.1 GCA_030621275.1 bacterium
AAATACAACTGCCGCAATGCGATGAACCAATCCACGAATAGCAAAACCACCTTCCCATCCAAAGAATAAGGAAGAAATCCACGAGTTATGAAAACGTAATGCAAAACCTGATATTGCTAGGATTATAAAACTTAACATCAAAAACGTATGTTGCCACACTTCATGTGTACGCATTCTTCGAACTTGTTGTTTTCTCATAGAATTGACAATTTGCCGAGTTAGATCAATAATCCAATGTATTATCATTAATCCGATAATAACGATTATCGCTAAAATATATATTTTTTCAACAATATTAGCAACTGGCGTACGTAAACCTCCATCGGTTATACCGTGGATTGGAGCTGTAGCCAGTTTTTCCGAAATACCCGGGTGACATTCACCGCAAGTCGCTTGAAGATTATTGTGATGCACCGTTGATGTGGAATCACTACTTGGCAATATACGATGGACCCCATGACAGGAGGCACAATTGGCAACATTCGTATCTCCAGATTTGCTTTTCAACCCATGGTAACTATCAATAAAGCTAATTAACCGATCTGTTGGTAATCCGTACTTTTCATTTAGTACTGCTGAATCGTGACACGGAGAGCATACTGCTTCAGCCACACGTGATTTTGATACAGGGGAATGTGGATCACTCGGGGAAAGTATACTATGTTCACCGTGACATTGTGTGCAAACCGGTGAATCTGTCTCACCGCGCGCTGTTAGTTGTCCATGTATTCCTTCCCAATAATCCCGCTCAATTTCTTCATGACATTCGCCACATGTCTTTGGTACATTGAAATGGTTAATTGTTGATTCTGGGAATCCAGCAGAAAATATTTTATGCGATGTACCAGCTGTAGAATGACAATCAGTACACGTTGCAGCTGCGGAAATACCACCTTCAACTGCCATACCATGTACGCTTTTTTCGTATCGTTCAACCGGACGGTCTATAAGAATTTGATACTTTTTTGTTAATTCTACATTTTCGTGACAATCACCGCAAGTATTTGGCAAATTAACCGGATTCACTCGTGAAGTCCTATCAGTAGAAGGTAAAATGTCATGTCCACCGTGACAATCAGAACATTTTGGAATATCTTCACTTTCTCCAGCGGTTAATCTACCATGTCCTTCATATTCTTCATCTTCATTCTCATGACATTCAGCACAGCCCTGCCAACCCGAAGCGAAATCACTATCCTCAATGTGAGGGTCGGTATTCTTATCAGAGTGACATTCTAAGCATCCAAATCCTTCGTGAATGGAATTCTCAATTTGTAATCCAAAATCAACTCCATGCTCTGATTCATTATGACACTCAATGCACATGTCTTCATCGATATATTCATAATCATCTTGACCATAGCCTGGAATAGAAAATAGGAATATTACCAATATTAATATGAAAAATTTATGGATTTTACTATATTTAAAAATGTCATACATGTTTACTCACTTTATGTTTAAGTATCTATCAAAAAAAGAAGGGGAATTCTAAAAATTATAATTTTTGGAATTCCCCAACAAGGTCAGTTACGTACTAATATATTATTTAGCAGGATTCGGATGTGCAAATTCCCCAACTCTTTCTTCATAGCTGAATGGTTTGCGAGTTGGACTTTCTTCATTATGACAAGCAACACATGTCGCTTCATTAATTTCTAATAGACCAACTGAGGCGGCTGTAATTTCTCCAGCAATTATTGCTTTTTTGGTTTTACTGGATTTATACTTGCTACCCGGTCCATGACAAGCTTCACAACCAACCGATTGTAATCCTTTCATTCTTTTTACTGCTTTAGCTCCAACTTTATCATCGGCTGCTGGATTCCAAAAATCATCACATTTTACTTCATATCCGCCGGCTCCAAAACCTGTAGTGTGACATTTTAGACATTCAGGAATTTCCCAAGCGTTTCCCTTTAATCCCATATCAGCTACTATTTTTGCAGATTCATCGGACTTTAATGTCTCAAAAGCTTTAGCATGAACACTAATTGTCCATTCTGTATATTGAGCCCCCTTTTCTGCTTTATTATGGCACATTTTACATTTTGCGTTGCCTACAAATTCGAAATCTTGGGCAAAAATAAATGCCGTTAAAATCAAAAATGTTATTAAAACTTTCTTCATTTAATTTCTCCAATTAATTCATTTATTTACTTAACTTACAATTAAATTGTTTCATGACAAGTATAACAACTTACTTCAGCAATACCTCCAGTTAGATATTCCCCATGACATAAATTACAGCGTTCTATATTTTCTTTGCCATGAAAATCTGCATTTTCAGGCGATCCTACCCAAATATTAAATACAGGATGTCCACTTGGTCCACCGGCGTGACACTGATAGCAAGACACACCACTTGATCCTCCAAAATAATCATGTTTTTCGATACCACCATGGCAAGGTTTACATCCTTCAATTCCTGTAACTGCAATTTTCGTCATATGTGAACTTTCAGAACTATAATCATTCCAATCAGTAGGATGCATTGTAGGTTCGCCTAATTTTGTACACCCAATTACAATAAATATTATAAATGAGAATATTAATAATTTTTTCATCATTAATCTCCGTGGCATTTTAAGCATGACAAATCCTTAGATGGAAGATGACACGTTGCACATAATTCAGCTTCGCTTTCTGCGAATTCACCATGTAAACCACCTCCAGTGGTATTTACCCAATTATGAAAATTATGATTCATAGGCATAACTTGATTTTCGACGTGACATGTGTAACAATCTTCAATAATCTCATGACAAGTCGTACATTCCATTACTCCAGCTTTGGCATCAAAGCTGTGGGTAAACAGATAATCAACCGGATGCGTTTCCGGTGTGAATTGTTGAAGCTGATGACATTCTTCGCAACTATTATTAGTATGACATAGAGCGCAATTATTTTCTGTACTATTGTTCATCTCCGAGCCGTGAATTTCCATCCAGGCTAAATTATGATTAGCAGGTCCAACCTCCAGACTCATATGACAAGATTGACAATCAGATTCGTTCCAAACATTATTAGGTAAACCGATTTCGTCATCATCATTAATATAATTATGGCATTTGTTGCAATCATCAGATTCTGTTAAATGGACTGAGTGTGAAAAACCAAATCCACTACTCACCCACTTTTCGCTGATTGATAGAGGACTATCAGGATTTGTATGGCAATATTCACATGCATCATCGGCAGTATCTCCATCATGACATTCTAAACATAAATCCATTTTAGGGAAAATATTCCAAGAAGGTCCATCGGCTTCACTTACGCCGGTATGACATTCTTCGCAGGCTAATTCCATGTCTTCGACGTGTAAACTATGTTGGAAAAGAGTACGATCCTTGTCCTGACCAAAAACAAAAATTAACGGTATTAAAAATATGATGATCTTAAAACGCCACATTTATTATTATTCCTCCTCTTCCATCCTGTTCAAAGTAGGGATTTGTTGAAAATCGTCCGTATAATTTCAACATTATAAAATCTTTTGGTTGCCAACCTACCCATCCATAAGCACCTGACGATGATTTAAGATCAGCAAAATCTCCATAATCTAAAGCATTTAATGCCACGCTTCCCCCAAAACTTAAAGGACCACTCAGGCGATGCGTTGCTCCTAAAATTAATCCAAACATTTTATTATCACCTTCAAGTCCACCTAAAAATGATGCTTGAACTTTTTTGTAATTAACTGAACTAACTATAAAACTTTTTCCCTCTTCCGCAAGACGATATGATATTTGATTACGCCATAAGAGTTTTTCGGACATCATTGAATTAACATCAAAAGTGATAGTTGGAGAAATATTAATCTTATCACTTACTGATTCAAAATAACTAAAATATTCAAATCTTTTTTGTCGGAAACCTAAACCGACAGTATGATCACCAAATTTTTTGCTTAGACGAATCCTTGCATAATTTAATTTTGTTTCACCAATATCAAATACTAAAGCATTAGAAATACGAATGCCAAATTTGGACGTGTTAAAATACAATCCGGTGAATGGATGTATTTCATCAGAATCACCTTTCATCCAAAATGATACAGCTACATTTTTACCAATACGCCCTTTTGACCATGATGTCATAAAATAGGTATTATCAGTAAATAGGGTGTCACTAAAATCTGTGACGGCTTTTAAGCCACCAACTAAACTTAATGTACCTAATTTTTTTGTGTTAATATTAAGCTGAGCACCATCAACTCTGGCATTTTGCAATGCATTCCATATTGCAATGCGACCAATACTAAGATTATGATTCCATAAATTGAGGTCAGCAGTTAAATGATGAACACGGAAAGGATTGCGAAAATGATTGTTCTCAGAACCATATTCAAATAACCCATCAATCCCAAATTTACTTCCGAATTTCTGATCATAACTCAATATACTGCGCCAGTGCATCTGTTTCTCTGTATCCGTCATACTCAATCGCGGATACAAAGCGGATGATGAAATTTTGATATTTGGTTTTGACCCAAATACACTTGAAATACCTAAAAGTGTAATCAACAAAAGGAGTTTAGTTGATAACATAAGCTTTCTTTTGAATTTCAATTTTATATATTTCATCATCCGCCTGTAATTTTACTATATTATTTAACTATTAATATGGTTTTGGCCACTTATGACCAGGTAATTCAGACCAGTACATATTATTAAATCCAAATTTAATGGATTTAACATCATAACCGAGTACTGTTAAGTAAGCAATTGCTGCCGCTGCAGTCTGACCTGTATAACAATAAAAGATGTTAGTTCCTTGGTCATCAAATACGTTTAAATTTTCATCGACCGTCAATGTGCCGGGTGTCACCTGATAAGAACCATCAATGTGACCGTGTCCGATATAGTCGGCTTCCGGCCAGTAATTAATTATGTTATAAGCACTAGTATTATTAATTACATCATCTGCACTAATTAACAAACTGCCCCAAGCGGCTATTGCTTCATCAATTCTTTCATCAAGAATTGCTTCGCCGGTTTCTTCACCTGTGTTCAGTTCAGAATAATCGAAAGTTGGGAGTGTTGGTGATGCTGTAGATACTAAATCCCCTGCATTCTTATCCGAACAATTGACTGTCCATTTATCCAAACTTGCGTCATGCCAGCTCATCCCAAATTTCATTGAATATGCATTGTATCCTTTTAATCTAAGTAACATATGTGCATAGGCAGCTGTTTGTCCTGAATAACAAGTTACCAGAATCTTATCTATGGAAGCTGTTTTTGCCAGATTGTCTATAGCGTCAAACATTCCACCCAGGGTTGTATTTACTGCAAAAGGGATTTCATTTGGAGTATTTGCAAAATCAACTGCTGTTCGCAAATCAAGAACCAAATAGTCTGCTAAGTTTACAGCACCTTCAGCTAAAACCCAGGCACCCATATTATTAACATAGCCACCATCGTCTCCTTCAAGATATTCAACTAACACATTAAATTCATTTATTGGATCTTCATCTTTATCGCAGCCTACCATAAAGATCATAAATACTATAATCAACATGAAGTACAATATTTTATTTGTTTTCATTTATTTGTTCCCATTTTTTCTAATCATTAAGGTTTTTGCCAAGTATCTGGCAATTTATCATCAACTACTACCGGAATATTAGTGACACTTTCATCTGGATAATCTGTATCAACATCGCTTTGCCATAAAAATCGTTGGATGTTTTCTAGATCATTATCAACTTCCAGGTGACAATTCGCACCACAACTAACGCCACCGGTAGTATCGGTTTGTGGCGTAAATCTTTGAATATTATGCGGACTGGAGTATTCCCAAGTCGGACGTACATCATAATTAGCTAATTGGTCATGTCCCCAAGGACTATAGCCATCTCTTACAACTGGAATATGTCGCACAACAATAAATTTTCCGTCGTGTAATTCTTGATTATAATTGTAACCAATTTTAAAATCTGGGTATTCCCGATAATTGCCACCACCGATATGTACATCGGTTTCACCAGGCGCTTCGGCATAGCCGTTTTGCCACCAATCTTCGTTTAAACTAATCGGATCTTTGGTATGACAACTATTACAATTATTATACGGCTGTGAATGGCAAACAAAACAAGATAATCCATCATTATCTCCAGTCAACTCATTTATTTTAGGCCAATGCTCAGTATGGTAATCATTAGGAGCTAATTCATTTTCCAAATGACAGTCAACACATTTTGGTAAATCCGGCAAATGATAACGCGTTGGAATATTAGACGCATCCGCATGCATACTTTCTTTATGACAATCCCAACACTTCATATATTTTGTGTGATGAACATCAGGATTATTTCCTTCTAAATGTCCTTCAAAATCAATCGCAATTCGGCTGCCATGGCAAGCCATACAGTTATTGGTTTGATCCGGAGTTTTTTTAAATTTATGACTATCAATAAATCCGCCTGCCACACTATTTGGTCTACTTATGTGGCATTGTCCGCAAGTGGTATGGCAACTAGTACACTCATTGCTAAATCCTTCGGTTAATTCAACGGCACATTGGCTGAAATTATTGTGATCTTTATCTGCTCCCAACTCCCGTTGCGCAATTGCTGTTTGTTCTCCCCATAATTGAGAATGCATACTGTTGACATTTGTTGCCACTATCTCATAATGACAAGGATTACAATTAGACTCTGCATCTACAGAAGGATCTTTGACAACTCCAACATGAGCTAATTCAAAATCTGCCGGTTCCTTACCACCATGACAAGTTACACAACCAACTAAGGAATGCGCTTCATCGATATCGGCATATGATTTCTGTTTTCCAACCAACTTAATAAAGACTTTTTCCCATGGTTCCAACGGAACCACATCGCCTCCTCATCCACCACCTGAAGGCTCACTACTACTTGCTTCAGCATACAATTTTAATGTGGTTTCACTGGTGTGGCAACCTTCGCAAGTGGATGGATCACCCAAGTCAACAGTTTCATGTCCCGGATCACAGGCAAGCCATAATAAGGATAAAAATACAATAGCAATTAATTTAATTTTTTTCATCATTTTCAATTACAACATACATATGGTTAAGTTTATCTACTTGGCAGGCATTTTTATATACTTCGCAATCGCGACAGCTAGTCTCCCGGCAAACTTTTGATCCTTGATTAGTTAATGTCCAACAAACAACATTACTATTTTTATATGCTTTACAATTTTTGCAATCAGTTTTTGAGCATTTACTTTTAAGATTCCAGCAAGGCATTAATGCTAAAAGCACACGAATTCCGGCAATGTTCATACTATTTTTTTTAATTTGCTGACGGAAACAATCAATCCATTCTAAATCTCTTTCAGAATAGAGCCTATGACCAGATTCGGTTTTATGGGCAATGACTAATCCTTCTCTTTCATATAATCGTAATAATTCAGAAGACACACCAAGTTTTTTGGCGGCTACTCCTATACCAAGTAGGGGTTCGTTTGAATCAAATGTCATTTTTGCAATAATGTAAGGTTTTTAACAAAACCAAAATCATACACTATAGTAAAATTAAAGTGTTTAATACAGACATTACAAGACTTATTTGTCTTGTATTCTTGTATTGTTTAATTATGAATATTACTATTCATTTAATTTTTAATACTTTTTTTCACATAGAATAATTACTTTTAGGTTTCATATTAAAGAAAATATTGTTGCAAAAAGATGCAAAAAAACAATCTCTATACAATATATTTTGTTTTAATCTCCATTTTTAGTCATGTTAATGCTCAAACTAATGTCGCCTGTATTGGGAATAGCATAACATGGGGCAGCAAATTACCTGACCGTGAAACTGAGAATTATCCCGCAAGGTTGGAAGTGCTCTTGGGAAACGATTATATAGTCCAAAATTTCGGTGAACCATCTGCAATTTTACTTCATAATACATGGAAACCCTATTTTCAAACAACTACACATGACAATTCCATAGCTGTTCCGCACGATATTGTTATAATTTTATTAGGGACTAACGACAGCGATGAAGGTAATTGGATTGAAAAGGAACATTTCAAGGAAGATTATTATGATTTATTAGATGATTATCAAAATTACCCAGGAAACGATGACCCGATTTTTATTCTAGGGCTACCCCCACCTGTTTTTGATGAATCTTCTGGA
>JAUXHY010000051.1 GCA_030621275.1 bacterium
GCCCTGACCGCCTGCATGGTGAAAAGGAGGCTTTGTCACAGAGCGAGCGTGAGTAGAAAAAACAAAAGATACTGAATACTGGAACCCGGGGCTAATGAATTTGGATAATAGTTGTGCAAAATAAAATATTAAGGAAAAATTATGCAAAAAATGATCACTGAAAGAGATAGATTGCTCAATGAAAAAGGAATGCTTAAAAACACAGGGTGGGCAAAAGATTTATTGCTTGACTATAACCGGACAGATATTCGAGCATCAAAATTAAAGATCAAAGAATGGGATTATTATTGTGTTTTAACAGAGAATCAAGGCGTTGCTTTTACAATTGCGGACAATAGTTATTTGGGGTTTATTGCCGTCACCATTTTTGACTTTGACAAAGCTGAAGAGATTTCAAATTCCATAATACTGCCGTTCACAAGGGGCTCATTAAATATGCCCCCAACTTCAAAAAGTGGAGATATTGTTTTTAAAAACAAAAATATATCCCTCAAATATATCCTGAAAAAAGAATCAAGAATTATTGAAATAGATTACCTTAATTTTTATAATAACGCAAATCTGACCGGTACACTAGTTTTGCAACAATCCAAATCATTAGAGTCAATGGTGATTGCAACACCATTCCCCAAAAACAAGCTGGCATTTTATTATAATCAAAAAATAAATTGCATGACTGCAGAAGGTGAATTAACTCTTGGAAATAAAAATATTACATTTTCACCTGATAATTCTTTTGGTGTTTTAGATTGGGGACGTGGTGTATGGACATATTCAAATACATGGTACTGGGGATCTGCTTCAGGAAAAATTGATGGAAAACTATTTGGATTTAATATCGGGTATGGGTTTGGAGACACATCAAAAGCTACCGAAAATATGATATTCCATGAAGGGAAAGCACATAAGATTGATAAAGTAGCGTTTCATATTCCTAAAGATGATTTTTTAAAACCATGGAATTTTACGAGTAATGATTCCAGATTTCAAATGGATTTCATGCCAATTCTTGATAGATATTCAAATACGAATCTAATATTGATTAAATCCACACAACATCAAGTTTTTGGGAGATTTTCAGGGAAAGTTGTACTAGATAACGGAAAGAATATTATTGTAGAAAATTTGATAGGATTTGCAGAAAAAGTCATGAATAGATGGTGATATAAACACAATTATTTTGTACAACACAATGTATAAAAAATTACGCTAGAATTGCTAAATTTAGTGAATAACACCCCAATAATTTAGTTCCCAATATATTATAATAGGTATCTACTATATTCCGATTAATTCGTTTGCTATCTTGTCAGATGCTTCCTTTATCTCTTTATGTAAAGAATTTCCATGCGAGTCCATTGTAACTACTGCTTGAAAATCTTCAACTTCGATTATCCATAGTGCTTCCGGTACACCAAATTCTTCCAATTTTATTACACCATGAACTTTTTTAACCGCTTGCCCCTGCAAAGTTGCGGCACCACCTACAGCATGTAAATACACAGATCCGTTTTCGCCAAGCGCTTTCAATGTTTTTTCTCCCATACCACCTTTACCCATCACACCGCGTATTCCATATTCTTTGATAACCGAACCTTGGTATGGTTCTTCACGAATTGAGGTTGTTGGTCCCGCTGCAACAAAATGCCATTCATCATTTACTTTTTTTACAACCGGTCCACAATGATAAATCACACTACCTTTTAATAAATCTCTTACTTCGGTAGGTTTATCATTTAATAACCATGTATGAGCTGAATCTCTTCCGGTTAACATTATACCATTTAATGATACTTCATCACCCATTTTTAATTTTCGTACATCAGCTTCACTAACAGGTAAATTAATCTTAATCATAGCTTACCTCACTTTCTGTATAATTCATTGTACAACGTCTATCAGCCCAACACGAGTAGGCAAGTGACACAAAAAATGATGCCGGTAACCGATGCGCTGCACCGACTTTTACTCCTAACACAGTTGCTAAACCACCAAATCCCATTGGACCGATTCCTAATTTATTTAAATCAGTATGTAATCGGTTTTCTAACTTTGATAATTCCGCATCAGAATTTGTATCATCCAATTTGCGGAAAAGTTGTTTTTTTGCTATGACCATTCCGGACGCTCTGTCTCCACCAATTCCAATTCCGGCAACGCCAGGTGCACAACCCAATCCCTGAGCTTTATTAATTGAATCAATAATACATTTATATACACCATCTAAATTGCGGTCAGCTTTTAATCGACCATCCGGCAATTTATATTGATCAGACACATTTTCGCATCCGCCGCCTTTTAACATTAACTCAACTTTTATTGTAGGTTCATCCCATTCTTCGTAATGGTAATAAGGTGCCATAACGCCTGTATTATCACCTGAATTCTTTCCTGTTACGGAATCAACTGCATTTGGTCGCAAATACGCTTTCTCTGTTGCTTTTCGTGTTGCTTCGGCAATCGCCGATTCAATTTTTCTGAGCGAAACTCCTTCAGGAATTGTAATAAAATATATATTCGTACCGGTATCCTGACAGATTGGTGTACTATTTTCCTTTGCAGCATCAGCATTTTTAATCATATAGTCCAATACGGATTTTGCCGGACTTCCTTTTTCCTCATTGTCTCGTGCAGTTTCCATACCTTTCATTACATCTACAGGTAATTGCGTGGATGCTTTGCGGATTAATTCTGCAACCGCATCACGAAAACGATCTACATCTAATTTGAAACTCATTACTTACTCCAATAAATTAATTATTTTACTTCCCAGATATTACCGGAATCGAGAAGAGCTTGAATATCACCTTTCCCTTGTTTCTCTATTGCCGTATCAATTTGCTTTTGCGACAAATCTTCATAAATCGGTTCATCTACAGCATAAATTATACCTACAGGTGTTGGAAAATTATCATTATACGTAAAAGAACTTAACATTGACGCAATAACAATATCTTTCTCATCATGAATAAGAATATCATCAATGCTTACATTATCATCTTTATCAAGATCAATGATACTTGGAGTATTGCCATCAAGATGTATACCAAGATTACGGTTTTTACCAAATATCATTGGTTGTCCATGTTCCAATTGTACAACGTTATTAGATAATATTTTCTTGTTTGTAAGGTTTTCAAATGCACCATCATTGAAAATAACACAATTTTGATATATTTCAACAAACGAAGTCCCCTTATGATGATATGCACTTTTTAAAATAGATTGAATATGTTTTGGATTACGATCAATAGTACGCGCCACAAATGTTGCTTGGGAACCCAAAGCTAACGATGTTGGATTAAATGGTCTATCTAATGAACCCATTGGTGTTGACTTAGTTACTTTCCCCAATTCGGATGTGGGTGAATATTGACCTTTTGTTAAGCCATATATTCTGTTATTAAATAATAAAATATTTATATCAAGATTTCTGCGCATCAAATGAATTGTATGATTACCACCAATTGATAAAGCATCCCCGTCACCTGTTACAACCCAAACAGACAAATCGGGATTTGCGAGCTTCGCACCAGATGCTATAGCAGCTGCCCGCCCATGAATCGTATGAAAACCGTAAGTATTCATATAATACGGGAATCTACTGGAACATCCAATACCGCTAATAAATAAGAAGTTTTCTTTAGGAACTCCTAATTCAGGTAAAACTCGTTGAGTTTGCTTAAGTATTGAATAATCACCACAACCCGGACACCATTTTACTGTTTGGTCGGTCACAAAATCCATACGACTCAAATCTAAAGATTTAATTTTTTTCATATCAACCATTTATATACCTAACATTTTCTTTACTCGGTTAACAATCATGCTTGCTCGAATTGGGCGACCTCTAACTATATTTAGGCCTTCAGCATTCACTATATATTCAGCTCTGATAATTGTCCGAAGTTGACCCGTATTTATCTCCGGAATCAGTATATGTTTAAATTTTTTAAGAATTCCACCTAAGTCAATCGGTAATGGATTTAAATAACGCAAATGAACATGGCTTACATTAAGGTTCTCTTTATGTAACCTCTCAACAGCAACACGACCGGGACCAAATGTACTTCCCCAAGTTAGTATCAATAAATCCCCATTATCTTTTCCAAATACTTTTGTTGGAGGATAATCATTAGCAACATTTGCTATTTTTTGAGCTCTAAGCGTTGTCATTAAATGATGATTATCAGCTTCGTAATTAACATCACCTGTAACATCTTCTTTTTCCAATCCGCCTAAGCGATGCTCAAGTTTAGGAGTTCCGGGTATTGCCCACGGGCGTGCTAAGGTTTGTTTGTTCCTTTTATATGGAAGATATTTATCTTTTCCATTGTATTCGGTCTCAAACTTAACGTCAATTTTTGGTAACTCAGCCATTTTAGGGATATGCCATGGTTCGGAACCGTTTGCAAGATAACCATCCGAAAGAACAATTACCGGAGTCATATATTTGATCGCGATTTGACTGGCTTCGTAAGCTGTATAAAAACAATCCCCGGGAGTTGATGGAGCAATCACTGGTATGGGGGCATCGGCATTTCTTCCCATTACAGCTTGAAAAAGATCGGATTGTTCTGTCTTAGTAGGTAATCCGGTACTTGGTCCACCTCGTTGAACATTTACTACAACCAACGGTAACTCAGCCATAATCGCCAAACCCAACGCCTCAGTTTTGAGCGCCATACCGGGGCCCGACGTTGCTGTACATGCTAAATTACCGATAAAAGATGCACCAATCGCGGCAGAAACTCCGGCAATTTCATCCTCTGCCTGAAATGTTTTTACTCCGAAATTCCTATAGCTTGCCAAAAAGTGTAATATTTCACTAGCAGGGGTAATCGGATATCCGCCAAAGAACAATGGTAGTCCAGATTTCTCAGCAGCAGCCAACAATCCTAAACTGATCGCGTAATTGCCGTTAATACTGCGATATTTACCGGGCGGTAAAGTGGCTTTTTCAACTGCATATCGCACGGTAAATATCCTCGTTGTGCTACCATAGTGATATCCCGCATATAAAGCGCGTGTATTTGCCTCTATAAGCGCAGGTTTATTTTTAAATTTGTTCTGCAACCATTGGATTGTGGTTTCAGTACTACGATTATACATCCAAAATAGAAGACCCAATGCGAACATATTTTTTGTTCTTTCAACATCCTTTAAGGAAATATCAATTTTTTTGCACGCTTTGGTAACTAAGTTTGTCATCCTGATGGCGTGAACTTCATATTCATTTTCCAACGAGCCATCTTCTAGTGGATTTGATTCGTAACCGGCTAAATTTAAATTCTTTTTGTTAAAAGTATCCGAATTAGCAATGATAATTCCGTTAGGTTCTAAATCGGCTAAATGTCCTTTAAGCGCAGCCGGATTCATTGCAACCAATACATCCGGTCGGTCACCAGGCGTATATATATCTTTTGAACTAAAATGTAACTGAAAAACACTTACACCAGCTAGCGAACCGGCCGGAGCACGTATCTCAGCCGGATAGTCCGGCAAAGTGCTAAGATCATTTCCAAATATCGCTGTAGAATCGGTAAAGCGTGAGCCGGTCAATTGCATTCCATCGCCGGAATCTCCTGCAAAACGAATTACTACATGATCAACGTGTTTAATTTTTGTTTTTGGCACTTAAATCTCGTATGATTGATTAATGGATTAAATTTTTCCGAGTATTCGGGTTTAGACGTTGTTTTAAACTAAAATTATTATAAAGTATCACAAATTTATATTAATGATAAGTAGAAAGTTACTGAGTAAAAATTACGCAATGCAACGAATGTTGAAGATTTAAATTGATAATTATAAAATTCACTTTAATATTAGGTGTTTTTGTATCATTTTGTTCCATTTTTCGTTATTCGTTTTAATCTTTTAGATTATTTACTTTTTCCGTAATATTTGACAGGAGGACGTTATGCAAGAGCAAACAGACCCTAGACAAATTGCCTTATTTCCCGAGCTTTCCAAGCACGCTAGCATTCCATCAATTACTACCCTTCCGGCTTTCGATAAAGCGCTTAGTAATCTCATTAAGATCAGCGATATGGGAGCTTTTATCGAATTGAAGATTGGCGGTTTGGAAAGATTATATACTTTAAATATTCAGGAATTGGATATACCTACAGATTTCATTAAAAAGGATATATCAACAATTCCATTTTCAGTACATCTTTTTCCAAATGATTTCAGAAATGAATTGAAGAAAAAATCATATGAAGTGAAATCCTTTTTTACAGCACCAAATTCATTCCGAACATCGTTTGGATATTTTTTATATCGCTCACATTTTTCAATGTGGAAACTCTATCTTGAAAAAATGAATAAATCGATTAAGGAAACATTATACTCTGACTTGGGGCGTGGTAATTATGCTAATTATTTCTTAGCACATTTCAAAGAAGGTTATGACTATTTAAAATCGATTGCAGGAGTTGTTGCACCATGGGAATTTGACGATGAAATTGATATTAAAAAAATCCAATTTAGGCGTAGTGAAATGCATGATAATCAATTAACAATCTCATCGCTTAAACCAACTGAAGTTAGCTATCCGTTTGATCTATTGATTTACAAGACAAATCATATTCCGATTTCACTAAAAGATTACGTGGAGAATATTCAAATAAGTTCGATCTTCAAATCAATTCATCTTGAATATTTAGCTAATAAAAAGATCACAAGTATTGACGATATAAAACAACTTGTTAAAAACGTATAGTTTGCTATTTCAGTAAAATTTCCGGCAAATTCTATATTAATTTTTAATCAATTTATGGACAAAAAAGAAAAAATACGATTAACAACACTTACGCACGGCTCCGGTTGAGCTTGTAAAATAGGTCCTGAGGACCTTGCCCAAGTTTTGGGTAAGCTTAAGTCAAAAAAAGATGACCGCATCCTTGTTGGTTATGATGATAAGGATGACGCCGCAGTGGTACGCCTAAGCGGTGGCAGATTGCTAGTGCAAACCGTTGATTTCTTTACACCGATAGATGACGATCCATATACATTTGGTCAAATTGCCGCTGCAAATTCTCTATCGGATATTTATGCGATGGGAGCTACTCCCTTATTTGCATTGAACATAATCGGTTTTCCGATAGATACTTTACCCAAATCAGACTTATCTAAAATTTTACAAGGTGGAATTGACAAAGCACAGGAAGCCGGAATTTCGATTGTGGGCGGACACAGCATTGACGACCCTGAACCAAAATATGGATTAGTAGTGACAGGCGAAGTTGATGAAGATAAATTGATCACCAATAGTAATGCACAACCCGGCGATAAACTGATACTCACCAAACCACTCGGCACGGGAATAATCTCCACAGCAGTTAAAGCAGGCAAAGCCGGTAAAGAAGCAATGGCAAAATCTGCTGAATCTATGGCAACACTCAATAAATTAGCTGCGGAAGTAATGACGGAAATTGGCGTGAATGCCGCCACGGATGTAACTGGTTTTGGCTTGTTAGGTCACCTCTTGGAAATGTGTGA
>JAUXHY010000002.1 GCA_030621275.1 bacterium
ACCACTTCAGGTTTTACCACTTCAGGTTTTACCACTTCAGGTTTTACCACTTCAGGTTTTACCACTTCAGGTTTTACCACTTTTTCCTCAATTTTAAGTACATCTTTCTTTGCACCAGCTTTTAGCTTTGTAATACTTGATTTTAGTAATGTATCACCTAATCCAATTCCGACTAGGATACTAATGATAGTAAGAATAAGAAGTTGAAGTTTTAAAAATTTACTCTTTGTTGACTTTTTTACTACTTCAGTTGCTGTTTCAGTTGTTACTTCAGTTGATCCTTCAGTCACTTCTTTAACTACCCTTTTAGCTACTTCCTTCGGTACGATTTTTCCAACTTTTTCCTTTTTATTTACCATTTTATGGTCCTTTTTTAGTTTTTAGGATGTTTAAACTTAAAAAAATACAACGCCAACATCTTAAAACGTCATATATAAAAATTTATTTAGAATTCATCATCGCCAGCAGTATCCTCAGATGGGGTACCATGATCTTCAATATTAGATATTTTACGTTCAATATATGCTTGACGTAAAGCTTCCTTTTCTAAGTACTCAGCATTTTCTTTAATATCTTTTCCTGACCAATTTAAATATTTCATTGCAGCTAAGTCTTTACTAAATGACTCATTATCAGCAACTGTATTATAATTTTCAATTTTAATATTTAATAATTTTTGCTGTGCATATATATCAAAGGTCATTGGTGGTACAAATTTTATATTAAATGTACGTTTATTTAAGTTAAATTTCTTCCATATACCTTTTAATTTAAGATGTACAATAAATGCTGATTCTAAACCTTTTGAATATTGTTGCTGAATTCTCATAACAAATTTACTGAATTTATAATCTTCTCTTGATATCGAATCACTATTCTCAACTGTAGATGTTGGTTCTTCGTAGGATGCCCATGGTGCTTTTAATGAACGATATAATTTCTTTTGAAAATATATTAAATCTTCTATTTCTCCTAAACTTGAGCCACCACCAATAGTTTCTATTGTTGTACCTTCAGATCCATCAGGTTTAGCAAACCAAAAATTCTCTTGCATTTGATGAGGATCGTAATCTTGTGTTACACCACCAGATTGCGGGTCATATACTTTTTTAGTTTGAAAACGGCGCATAGCTTTATTTAAAATAGTATTAGCTTTTGGACCTCTAGCTTTTCCTGTTGATACGTTAAATAATAATCTTTCTGGTGCTCGAACTAAACGATAAATTATAATTGAATCTTCAATTAATTGTAATTGTCTATACGTTTTACGTGATGATTCAAGTATAGGATAAATAATACTTTTATCACTATTATATTCTCCACTATTAACCAATGTGATTTGATTAATACTTAATGGAATAGCGTTACATGTATTATTTTGTTGATATTTATGACTAACTTTATTGTTGTTATACATTCCAACATTATGCCATCCACTTTTATTAAGACCTCGTTGACTATTATTATTTATCGTTGATTGAACATCAACTCCACCTTCAGCTGCTTCCTCATCTAATAATAATCTAGCATTTAATACAATTCCAAAAATCTCATGTTTAAGATCTACCATATATTCAAAACATTCAGGTAATATTCTATGAACATTTATTATTCCCAATTCTTCGCTATTTTTTTCATTAATAATATTTTCCCAAACAACTTCTCCATCTCTAATCAAATCTCGAAAATGTAACCAACCGTCATTTTCAATATTAAATAATGAAATAAAATACTCAAATTCTTTCATAACTTCATCTTTTCTATCACTATTTAATGTAACACCTTTAGAAAATAATAAATTAATAATGTTACCATTATCATCATAATTAATACATTCATCACATATTTCACCTACTATATCAGAAACTTCTGGATAGTTTGCCATTTGTCTAAAGAAATTTAGTCTAACAATTTTTTGATTTGAAATATCACCATATATGTAACTCTTGTAAGCATTAACTGATTGAAACGTTATCTCTGTTGCATCATTACCAGAATCATTTATAATCTTATTAATAATTCCATGTTCATTTTCATCAGTTAATTCTTCAAATTTATTATACTCTTTATTTACACTGTCAAGTTCTTGCTTACTGAATAAGTTTTTAATAAAATTTCCAGTATTTTGTATTATTCCCATATAATCATTCCTTGTTTATATTTTAAACATTAAAGTCCCCAAAAAATTTACTCTATTTAAAAATAAGTTTTTTTAAATAAATGTAAACATTTTTATACTTAACACTTACTAGTTTATTTATAAAAGTTTAATTAAAAACGAATGCAAAATATAATTAATGATCATTATATTGGTAATTAATAATGGTTGTTTTTTATAAATAATGGTTGTTTTTTATAAATAAATAAAATAATAGAAAGGAGAATTTTTTTAAAAATGAAGTTTTATAGTCATAATTACGAATTTAGAAATACGACAGCACAAGTTATGGACGTATTTAATAATATGATAATTAAGCGGAGACGTGCAAGTGGGGATGGTACTATTAATAATAAAAATATTCCAGTACCATGTGTATACGGTCCACGTTCAAGAATATATAAATCATTAGAAAATAAAGATGGTGTAGCTGTCTTACCAATGACTTCAATTTCATTTTCTGGAATTAATCGTGATAATGCTAGAGCACATTCTGTAAATTCATCAGTTGAATTTCAGACCGGTTCTTTTAATTTATTACATAATGTTGCAGTTCCAGTTAATATAACTTATGAGCTATCAATTGTTACTACAAATATGAATGATTTTAATCAAATTATAACAAATTTTGTAGCTTTAATGAATCCTGACATTTATATAACGTGGCCTAATCCAAAGGGTCAAGGAAATATAAAAACACAATTAATATGGGATGGAAGTATATCTGTTGAACACAATGAAGAAATTGGAGAAGAAGAACCATGGAAAATTTTTGGGAGTACAACGTTTGACGTTAAGACATGGATCTTTCCTGGAGAATCATTGTATGACGATACGATTGAACCAAGCATATTATCTATTAATTTTGATGGTGGAAGTATTCCTGGTATTGCAGGTGTAATTAATTGTAATGGATGGGAACCTGGAGATCTTTCTGGAAGTCTTTCAGGAGATCTTTCTGGAAGTGTTTCTGGATGTGTTTCTGGAGATTTTCCAGAAATTAGTCAACCAGTTGTATTTTCTAGATGGTATGATAATAATAAATATACGTTACCTATGGATGATTTTATGGATGCAATTGCAGATGGAAACGTATTAGATCCAAATTATGACGTGGGGTTAGGTAGTGACGTATCAGAATTACCCATATTCTATCTTAAAAATATACATGCAATATTAAGTGGTGAAATTTATAATTTTAACAATTCTAGTGATTTAACTACATTAATTGAAAATTATGATAGTGAAGATTTAAATATTATATATATTAAAGAAGATGGGGATTATTTGACACCCGAATCGTTAAATTATGATACAATTGATTGGCTTTGTATTTGGAATAGAATGCTAAGTGGGGACTTACAATCAATTTGTCAAATAAATTAAACAATTAAAATAAGGAAATAAATTATGTCATATAACTCTAATAGTGATTCGGGAATGGCCGAAACAAAAAGTTGGGTACAAGTGCCTTGTAGTGTATTCGATGATATAGATCAAGGTATTGAATTAGAAGATAAAAATTATGCGATGATGGTTCATCAAATAAATTCAACCCCATTAACAGTTGAAGGAGATTTAACCGTAGCTGTTGATACTGTAGGTATTGATGATAGTGGAGATGTCGGTATTACTAATGGTAAACTTAACGTTATTGATGATATAAATTACTCAACCCGTATTGAAGTTGAAACGAATGAAACGCAAATTATTACTTATGTTATGTCAGCAAAGTTTGAAACAACTAATTTATTGTCTGAAGCAGTATGGAGAATATCAAGAACTATTGAGGATGATACTGGATTAGAAACAGCCTGGGCCGATGGCAATGATCTTTTTGATAATATCGCTGAAAATTATAATACAACAGTAGTCTATTCACTATAAGGAGTTTTCTATATTATGAATAAATTAAGAATAGTTAGAAGTATTAAATTAGGCAATGGCTATGAAATTCATAGTCATAAAGAAGTTGTTGATAATAATAATGATATAATAGCATTAAGTGGTCATTTAGAAATTATAGATACTGATTTGGATTCAGCCGAGAGTAATATAATAGCATTAAGTGGTGTTGTTGATGCAAATAAATCTTGGGATAGAAATGGAACTATCCTAACCCCACGAAATATAGATGATAGTGTTGAAGTTAAGGAAATGACAATAGGTGACTTATCTGGCGCGGTAAATACTGTCCCAGTAACTGACGCTAACGGAACCTTAGTTGACACAGGTGTCACAATTACAGATGCACCCCTTAATGGTTCAATGATAAGCATACAACCATATCCAAGTGACCCAGTCTTAAAAATTACTCACGACGTATTTCTTGAAGATGTTGATGCTATAACAAAACGTTTAGTATATTTTGATGGGTTTGATAGATATTCGGTCACTTTAGATAAGGAAGTATAGTCAATGGATCGAATTAGCATAAAAAATAATAGAATTACAATTCCTAGCGATAATAGACTGAAGAGTTGTACGATGGCCGACATACAGTCCGAGATAAGCATGTGGATAGACTTCTCTGACGAGGAGTATATCGTGCTAAACGGAAATAATATATCTTCTATCATTGACAAAAGCGGTGGTAACATAGATTTCTTTAAGCAGGCAACGGCAACGTATCAACCTTCATATGTCAATACAATTAATGGACTTAAAGTTGGAACGTTTAATGTTGATGGATCTCTAGGGCAGTTTCTTAAATGGAAAGGTGATTTCGATTTAAACGACAATACATTACTATTGATATTCAAACCTACAAATGTTACCCATGATAAAGAATCAGTCTTTAGTTGCGATGGGGGCGGTAACGACTTCCAAATACAATCAGATGATTATGATGAATGGGAAGGTGATATTCATGGTGATAAGATTAGCGAAGATGATTGGATAGACCACCTGCTAATGTACAGTATTGATATGGATAGTGTAGACTTGCAAGGGTTTAGGGTCTATCAAAACAGAGAGTTAATGGTAACAGCAACAGAAGACAGGTTGGGTACTACATCATTAGAGTTAATGATAGGCATTAATCGTGCCGAAGTAAGAGGATTTATAGGACATATCTGTGAAATTATATGTGTATCAAGACAGTACAGAACCTTTGTAGAACACTACTTAGCAAACAAATGGGGAGTTTTAGTATGACACTATATTATGTATTTAGCACAGAAGAATTAGCTATCCAAGCCGAAGCACAAATATCAATTTTAGGGAACGCACCAATTAAGGGACGTAATGCTAAAACTGGTGAATTAGTAGACATTGGTGAAACTACTAGGTGGGCAATACCAGAGCAACGATTAGATGGAAAATGGGTATTTCCTAAAGTTAATGATGAATTACTAGCTCAATATAGCTCTGATATAATAAATGAATTTAATAATGCTTTTCCAAACACCTTGGAAGAATATAACAAAACTTGGTTCCCAAGTGAGGATGAATAAATATGAGTAATGGACATACAAAAAAACATGGATTAGGTGAAGTAGATAATCATTTAGCTTCTACAATAGAAGAATTAAATGGGTTAGTTAGTGACGGGGTTTTAGTTTCAACCCCCGATGGTGGTGCAACCGTTGATAATAATATTATACCAATTGATAAAAATACTGTACCATTAATAGTAATAATTGGTCAATCTAATGCTGATGGTAGAGGTGGGTTAACTAATCTATCTGAAACATTGGTTGATTTTTATTCAGAAGATCATCCTCACTTAAAAATATATTACAAGCCAGCAGTTAAAACTGGTGGAACAGTAACGTCAGGAACAAAGATTGATGATGGTGAATGGTATACCTTAAAAAATGATCATTCTGATATAGACAAATACACAAGTATGAATATTGGTAATGTTGATAGTACAGTTGCTATTCAGTCAGCCTCACAACATGGACCAGAATTACAGTTAGGATATGATTATTTTCAAGAATTTGGTCATAACGAACTCCGTATAATTAAATTTGCTGTAGGCAGTTCATCACTCAAAGATCATTGGCTTCCTACTGATGGATTGTATGATACTTTTATGAGATACGTTTATCAACCTGCTATTCGTGCAATCTTACGAGAAGGTAAAAAACCAACTTTACTTGGAGTTCTATTTAATCAAGGTGAAGGTGATGCTAATAGTACAAATTCTCCACTATATCAAGCTAATTTAGAAACATTAATTAGTCAATTCAGGGCTGACTCAGGGTTTGAAAATGCAACATTCAACATTGTACAACTAAGTGATTTTAAGTCGGACTCTGACTGGTTGAATGTAAAAGCGGTACAAGCAACAATCTCAAGTTCAGACATATATACTAATTTAATAGTCACTGATGGTAGTGATGATTTACCGTCATTCTTTAGACGAGACGGTGATGAAATTCATTTTTCTACTCAAGGTCAAAGCCAAATAGTTGAACAAGTGTGGCCTCTATTAAATTATACATCAAATTCTGATTATACCAAGTGTCATGCAGTTGAAACGTTTGCGGCATATACTGGAACGCCTGGAACTTTCTTGGATTGGAATTGTGCCACAGAGAATGGTAAGTGGGGGTCGCTAGTCATCGACACACTTGACGGCGAGAAATGCTGTTCGTGGCAAATAGATAATAGAGGTGCAAGACCTCTACAAAATAGTCATACTGTTCGCTCCGAGTTGTTGAACGTAACTGATGATTTTGAGATGGTAATGACTTCAAACGGATATACGGACAGTTTTACCAAGCCATCGATTCTTTTTAGAGGGGTATGGGCGGCCAACAATGATAACCCTACTGCTGGATATTTATTCCAGATAAAAGCGGGGGACCGAACAATTAAAATCTTCAAAAGAGAAGGTGGTACTTGGAATGGGTTTCCAGATATTTCGGATTATTATTATACGTTCGAAGAAACAGACTGGGATGCTTTAGGTGATGTAAAATATTTCAAGGCACGTCTCAGCGGTAGTACATTAGAGTTCTATTCAAGCGTAGATCAAGGCAAGACGTGGACAAATAGAGTAACTACAGTAGATACCACATACACTACAGGGGATGCATTCATAACACTATTCAACGGGTTGATATTAGCAGGTGATGCACACTATTGGTTCAAAGAAATTTACGGCGACACAAAACTTTAAGGAGATTTTATAATGGCAAAAAAGAGACAACATAAATTAGGTGATGGAGATAGTCACTTAGCTTCTACAGTAGAAGAATTGGATGCAATAGTATCAAATAAGGATGTAATAGCAGGATTAGATAGTTCACCACTTTCAACGGGACTTATAGCTGATACAGTATATTTATTTGCGATTGACAGTGAGGATTCATCCAAGTTGAAGATAATAGTTCCTTTCAAAGCACGTTTTGTTAATTACAGTGCACCACTTACCAACCCCCTTATTGAAATGTTTGACATACCTATAACATCAGGCATCTCACATACTTGCCCAATTAATACAAACTTTGTATTAGCAGTAGGACATAACAATGGAAGTATCATATTTGATACTAGAGAAGATCCAGGTGATTTTGATCAAAATGATTGGATAGTCTTAGGACATTTTTATACCAATGACACTCTTATCGGTGGTTCTCCTGAAATAGTCCATGTATCAAACTACCCATATCTTGGATTTAATTATGGTAAGTCAATAACAGAATTAGCATTGGCATTTGGTCCATCAGTCAGAATGAATGATGGTACATTAACAATGCATACCGACGGTACTTATACAAGATCAGAAGGTAAATACTTTAGATTTAACAGTAGAAAATCTGTTGAGAATCACCATATTGGTACAGACGAAGAGACTCATTTTGGTCCTTCTGGTGAGTATTTTTTACATTTTAATAATACTGGTGCGTTTACCCTAGATGAAACAGTTGATACGAACAATTATTGTCTTAGTGGGGTTACAACTGCAATACCTGATAATCATTGGTCTATTTTATATATTACACATTGGTATTCATCTAATGAGGAAGGACTTCAACGGATTGATCAGTATTTTGCAAATAAAAATGATGCTTTAGTTGCAATGACAATGCCATGTGAGAATATTCCCGATTTACTTAGAGGAGCATTAACTGAAGTGCTTATATTTAAAAAAGGTACTACATTTGACAATCCCGAAGATTATGAATTAATTACATTAAATAAATATGGTATTATGCCAAGTGGTGATCCTCTTATTGCTTCACTGCAATCTTCTGGAGTTATTGACTGGAATACTGATGATATTCTCGCAGTTAATATAATAGATGATGCTAAGTTTGATATAGGAGAATTTAGAATAGCTGGTGTTGATTATGATGTTGATGGAAACCCTGTAAAATTAGTAAGAACAATTTCTGCTCAAACTGCGTTAACTACAACTTATCTTAGTACACATCCGATTACAATTATTGTATATAATTGGAAAACAGATAGTATCGTACAGAGAACCACAGGACTTAAGAGATCTGAAATGGCGGACCTAATTCATATTGGAATTCTTTATCATTTTGACAATGCGTTAATAACAGAAGCATTGACACTACCAAAAACACATGATACTTCAATTGATTTAGCAGGAGAGCTTTACACAAGTGGTCCACGAAAGCTTGAAGGATTTAAGTTAACTGCAAACGGAGCTAATCTAAAGGTTGACATAGCTACTGGTCAAAGTTTTAGAATAGGAGCAAATAGTGGTAATCGTTCAAATCCAAACTTTATCACTTACACGGCAACACCAACTGTAAGTATGAGGAAATTTCATCGAAATAGTTCAAATAAACCAGTGGATGAAGGTCTTAGTACTCTAATAGATACTACAAATATAGAAGACGGAGCTGGTGGTATAATAGCATTAGAGGACGGAAAATTTGGAAATATGTACGCAGTACTTTATCCTTATCGAGACAATGGTATGGTTGCGATGCTGAGAGGTGACAAAGGGTATGACAATTTAACTGATGCTGAATTGGGTCACATTGGAGATTTTCCTGAAGATATTGATGGTCTTGAAAAGTTTCTACTTATTGGAGGTATTTCATTTCAGAAGGGTATCACAGATCTAACTGACGCTATAGAGAAAGGAAAAGCTTCGATAATTGAACCTTCACCATTTGGAACAATTGACGCGGTACCAGGTTACACCGCTTTAGTTGTTCGTTCATATAATTTGAATGATCTTGGTAATTCTGGAACATCATATCTTGCTGGGTTTTACGAAGCTCCAGTAACAGATGCGAATTTAGATAATGGTACAACAACTCAAACTTATGGTTCGGCAAATAAAGGACACGGTGCACACGCATTTATCGTAGCTAGTGGTGTTGGTACCGTTAATGCAGGTCAAGTAGGATTAAAAGTTTCAGGAACTTCCATTTTAGACGATGGTACCATTACTAGCGGTGACTTTGAAGTACTTACTGATAATATTACAACACTTTCAACTAATGAATACGTAGAAGGTCCGAAAAAATGGCTCGGTATAATTACGTATGAATTATACACTGTTAGTGGGACACCAACAACATACAGTCTTGATTTTAATTATGGTTTTGTGAAATATGAGGATTTCTCAAATAATAATTTCGTAGTAAATGGATTCCAAGTGCTCGTTAAAGCGCAAGGTTCAGACACAGGATTTAACATTATATTGCAACATCATAATAATATAGGATGGATATATAGTGCAACGGCCTTCGAACCTGGATCAGGAAGCGAAATTCTAAATATGTACGATGACTATTACGACGGAGTAACACACTTCAATCAACTTGTAGGAGGTGAATATTTTGCATATAAGCGTGTAGGTATTAGTAAATTTATTGATGGAGCATCGAATGACGGTATAATTATTAAAGTCGTAACGGGAAGCAACAATACTATTCAAAATGGAACGGCAATTATTAGTGTTAAGTTACAAGCATAAGTATACATGTTGGCGTTAAACTACAAACATAATTATCTAATGATAGTAATTATTTTTTCTTTGATTTAGTCTTAGGTTTTGAAATGTACCGTATATAACTATTGCGACTATATGGTACATTTTTAACTAAATATTTGTACATTTGTACATTTGTTAATGTGCATTGAAGACTGTTGGCTAATCTTGCTATTTTAGCAAATTTATTATCCATACTCAAATATCGAAGTATCATAAAAGTATTCCATGATTTATCGAAGTATGGTGATTTATCTAAGGTACCACGTTTAGTTGTTATTATTTCTTTAAGACAATCAAAAAGTGTCATAAAATCTCCTAAATTAAATAGTGCTTCTTTAAAAATATATCAATTGATGTTATTAAATAATCAGGAAAATTCTTATTTAAACAATGTTCATACAAATTATTCATATCAAAAATAATTTTAATAAGTGATTCTGTTTTTTTAACAAAAGTCTCACCTACTATATCAATAATTATATCTTCAGCATCGACAGCATCAATATTTTTTGGTGAATAATATATCGCATCTTGCTTTTTTTGTAAATCCTCCCAAGCTGCATTAATTGCATCATCAAGAAATTTTGGGACAGTTAACACACTCTCATCAATTATTCTATATTCAGTGTTAATATTATTCATATAAGCAGGATCTAAATGTTGATTAGCCTTTCTCCAATTATTATTCAAATCGCAAGATTTTATTATGACTAATTTTTGCCCAAAGGCACAATATTGTTTAGCAGATTTATATACACAATCACAAAATAATTTACGATTTTTTGATGACTTAATATCAATTAGCATCATATTATCAGTGACAGAAATGAAAACAGACATTTCATCTAAAAAATTTAAGAAGGCTTCAGAACAAATCGTTTCAAATTTTACAATTTTGATAATTGACATTATTTTCCTAATCGTTCTTTTACGATATTTGGTGTTACATTTTCAAAAAAATCTTTCTCCATTACAAACACAGCTGGAGGATAATCATTTTCTGTAGATGGCCAAGACAATGTTAAGGTTCTTGACTCAATTAATACGTCCTTTAATTTATCGTATGTTAATTGATCCATAGCTAAAAATACGCCACAATTATGTTTTTTGAATATTAACAATGGTAATTTTTCTACAGTTCTTGCATCTCTTAAACATTGGTCCCAAAATAATTTTATTTCATCTGATTTTAGACCTAGTAAGTGTTTATCAAATCTTGTTCCTTTGTAACCATTTTTTAATTCGATAGAAAATATATCGGTTAGAAAATTACCATCTGGATGGATTGAATGTATGTCGCCAGCTAGATTTTTACCATCCTGAAACATTGATCGTTGCAATAATCCACCAGATGAAATTTGACGCCAGAATAATAATGGATCACCTGTACCATTTATCCATTTGGATAATTTTTTACTCATATCGCGCTCAAATGCACTTCCTTTTGAACTTTTACTCATAAAAATGATCCTCTATTGATGTTTCAATATCTTTTACTATTACTTTTGGTATATTTCTAAAATCAATTATTTTTGAATTTAATTTGAATTGTTCTACTGCTTTAGGATACTCTTTAAATTTTTGTTTTAATAAACCATCCTCATTTATTAATTTATTAATAGCAACCTTTCCTGCACCTCTACTAAGAATTTTATCACCTTTAACTTTAGTAAAACAACCAGGAATACCATCTGAACCATCACCAATTAAAATTTTATATAGTAAATCTCGTTTAGGACTTCCTTGTGATTTATCGTTTATGCATTCACCTTGTGTAGTAAAAATAAGTGTATTGTCATCTATAAGTTGCATAAAATCACCATCAGAACCTAAAATAACAATTTCCCGATTTGGTTCTTTAGACCTAATATAATTTTTAGAAATTGCTATAATATCATCACCTTCTGCAGTATCGTTCGCCATAGTAAAGACAATGCCTCTTGATTCTAAAGATGGCAATAAAACTTTATCCACATATTGAAATATGTATTTCCGATTTAATCCCTCAGGTGCTACATTTTCAACCATTCGATGTAGTTTATATTCTTGAAATAAATCTCTACGCCAAATATTCTTTTTTCTACAATCTTTTGCAATAATAACATGTCCTTTTGGACAATTATATGTCGTTGATAGTGTTTTAATTTTGGATAGTACATTTTTCGTGAAGATACCAATGAATTCTTCGTCCTTTGAAAAATCAATTTTCCACAATTCTTTTGGATCTTTGGGATAGTCATACATTCTTTTGTAAATATTTAACGCTCTAAAACTAATAGCATGAACAAGATATGACAAATCTATAATTATCACACCTTCATTTTCTGAAAAGTCTACTTTAATACTCATAACTTATATTCCTTTAATAAATTTTTATTATATAAAATAAAAAATATAAGGGATAAGTAAATTAATACAGTAAAGTTTTTAACCTTTTTTAAAGGCAGACCATCCAAATGTTTTGCATGCTCCATAAAGTCGCCAAGATTCAAAATAAAAATACCACGATGTGTACCATTTACATCTATTTTTTACTAAAATTTTCATATTTTTATATAAACGTTTATTGGATATTTTGAAGTTTTCTTTAGTTTTTTCTAGTTTAGCATAATCCCAATCATGTACTAAGAATGCTGGGGCAAATAAAGAGAAATATCGATCAAGGAATTTTCTTGCAAAATTAGGTAAACTTTCAGGTCCACATCCATTAAAAATTGCACTAAGATTATTTTTATCTTTAGACATTAATGGATCCATTTCTAGGTTATGTACCTTAGCCATAAAAAATAATGATAATGTTGGGTGATTCATAATAAGCCTCTCTAAAATTTTAAAATATTTTCATCAAGACGACTATAACCATCAATTAATACATTATCAAATGATTCAAATATTTTTCGTGCTGATAAAATTTGAAAATATGTTTTCGATTTAACTGAATCTAATTTATCGAAATTAAAATCCATATTACACCAAATTGGTCTATAATATAAAGTCATATCGTTAGGAATAATCATTAATTGACCAGTAGTTCTAAGAATCGTTTTTCCGAATGTTTTTTCTATTCTTAATGGATTCATTTGAGGATTTGGATTAGAACGATCTGAAACAGCATCTAACATTTTATATGGATCTTTCACTTTTTTTAGATCTTTTAAGGAACGATTCATTCTAGATATAGAACTTTTATAGGCTAATCGTTCATTTTCATCTTCAGAATTTGGATTATATCCAGATTTAATATCAACACCAAGATTTGTTCTTACTGCTATTTCATCCTTTTTAATGTTTCGAGCTTTATAAATATATTTTTCTTTGTCATCGAGTGTGGCTTCTAATAAAATACAATGTTCTTTATCAAAAATAAAGGTATTACCTTTTAATTCTCTTTTAATAAGGAATTTAAGTGCATCTTCAACGGTCTTTTCTAGTAATGAAAATCTTATTGATTTACCATCTGGGGAGAAAAAATCAGGATCACCACTACGTGGACGACCGGAATGGCCAGAATCTAAAAATCCTTCCTTTTCATCCTTTTTGCCATTTACAGATGCAGAGATGACAGAAACACCATATTCGTTAATTCCTTCAGTGTATTTAGTTACAACATCCCAAATATATAATCGTTCTATTTGTTTTCGATTTGATTGTTTTATTTTAATCGTCGGTCGATAGTTTCTATCTCTATTTTTTACACCAACAAAACCGACATCTTTAAAATATTTTATAGCTATTACACACATGTATATTTCTCCCTCTCTAGTATATTTAAATTATAATTTCCTTAAAATATGTATCACACCAATCAGTAGTTGGATATGGTATTACTGGATATTTTGATAAAACGTATTCGCGATAATTCCCATTATCATCTTCAATATCAATTACTGTTGGTGTGGGAGGTAAAGCCCTACAAAATCTATTACGCGGATCATAATGATCACAATTCTTACAACATTTTTTCTTTTTCATTTTATTGCCGCCTTCTTATTTAAAATGAATTTTTGACCATTCCAGCTGCTTTGCCCCAATCATCATCTGATTTATCGATTGCATTTTTAACAATATCATCAATAATTTTTTGATCTGCTTTATCACCAAATACTTCTTTTGCAATAGCATTAGCATATTTAGTTAAACTATCTTCGTCAGTTACCTCTGATTCCTCTTTAATAACTTCTTCTTTATCTTCTTCTTTATCTTTTACTTTATCAACTTCTTTTTCTTCTTCTTTTACGTCTTTAGCACATTCTTCATTCAAGGCTTTATAAGCACGGAGAATATCAGGAATAAGATCTTCGTCAAAGTTTGCCATGTTACTTCCGCGTCTTTTTCCAAACATACGATTAAGTTCGGCATATGCAGCATTGATCTTATCATTTTCATTCTTGAGGCCCTTAGGCATCGCTTCTGCAACTTCGTCGTAAGTATAGTTTTCATTTATAATATCATAATAAGCTTCTAACATTTCCTTCTTACTTGATGCATAATCAGTTTCGATGTTACGATCTATGTGTGTTGGTTCAAGTATAGTCTCTTCATTAATTTCTTGACTATTAACTATTTCACCATAGGCTTCTAAATATTCTTTTCTTAAACTAGACATAATATATTCTCCATTTTTTGTTTTAATTATTAAATTGACATAAAAACTTTACCTATTCAATTTTATTTATTTATAAAAAATCACCCTAATCCTTCAAATTTATAGAAAGCATAATTTATTCTAAATCCGTGTACTATATTTTCTTCAGCTGATTGATAATTAAAATCTACAGCATCTAAAGCTGATATCCATGCTCCTATATAATCTATTCTAAATATTGGATTCTTATATTCAGATAAAACGTACACTGATAAATCAAGTAAAAACTCGCTGGGGGTTACTTCATATCCACTGGTGTCTTGATTAGAAACTAGATTAAACCATTTATACAATATATCATATTGGTGCCAATTGGATGATAGCATATAATTAAACGATATTGTTTTGTCCTCATTTCTAGTTCCTGTTGGAACATTAAATGTTCTTCCATATTGTGAAATATCTGCTGATTCTATTGTTAATTCCGGGATTGAAAAATTAGTTAAATTTAATGCAACATTATTTGCTGAAAATTTTTGATCAATAGATTTAAATGGGATCGTTAAAATCCATTTATTCCCTGTTGCTAAATTATAAGCATTATTTGATAGTGGCATTGTATATTTTCTCCTTAAAAGAATTCATCGTCTTCATCATACATATATTCGTCGTCTTCATCATAATCATATTCATTTTCATTGTCATCCTCATCTAATATTGTTGTTATATTTTTATTTTTAATTGATTTAAAAATGGAGTCAATTTCTTTATCATATAAACCATTAGTTTCGCTTTCGTTACTATCAATAGTTAATACACTAGGAATAAATTCAAGGCCTATTTGTTTAACACTTTCAATTATAAGAAATTCTTCAGTATATTCTTGATCCAATATAAGCATCGCCCAAACTAATGCCATTACGTTATCATCATAATGTGAACTACCAATAGCATTATACGTATATTTTCCAGATTTAGTAGATCTACGTTCAAATGTAAGTAATTCACTTAATGTATCTGGATTTTTTACTATTAAATTTATACCTTTATTATCAAATAATTTTTTTAAATTACGACATGCCTGTGATTTTAAAGTGTTATTACTTAAAATACCAAAATCTTTACTTTCAACACTCGCAATATTATAATAGTCATATATTTCATTCATAAATCTGCATGTAGTTGAACCAATTCCATTATATTCTATCATCACTATACCCATATTATACATATTTGCCAATTTAACTGATAGATATGCTAATTCAGTTGGTGATATTTTATTACATGAAAAATGTGCCACTTCATCAATTATTTCACCTGGACGAGTTATATCATAAATATCTATAACAGATTTGTCCTTTCCAGCACCATCAGCTACGTCAATACCCAAAACATAAATAGCTTTTGGTTTTGGTTGTTTCCATATTTTTATATCATTATCATATATCGTAATAGTTTCATATTTAATATTTTTATTATTTTTAATCATTTCATCTATAATTTTTGCAGAAATTAATGACTGCGATGAACCTATAAAACTATTTCCAAATTCTTGTGCGAATCTTCGGTCATCTCCATTAAAAGATTCTAATTGTTCCTGCTTCCATCTTTCATCTCTACCTGGTACGTCAAACCAATCAATCCTAACGGTATTCCACCGTATACCTTTTTCTTCAGTCTTTTTCCTTTTTAATCCGGCAGTATACATTTCATGAAATAAATTACCAATCCCATTTGGTGTTGATACTAAAATACATTTTGATTTTCCACTAGTATCCGAAGAAATTGTTGGATATACTGCAGTCCAAAGGTTGTCCATAACGTTTGGAGCAATAAATGCACACTCGTCGATTATAATACAATTATGTGATTTAATTCCATTAGTAATAAAACAACTGTCGTATCCAGAGTCTACTATGTCGTATACATATTCATGTTCTTTCGCTGGAATAGTTGTAATTTTAGTAATATTAAGGTTACCATTATCAGATATGATTAAGTCATTGGTCTCAAAGTCTTTAGCTAACTTCGCCATATTATTAGAATCATAAAATAAATGATTGGGTGTTGATGCTATTTTTTTACCATTAATTAGCTCAAATTGAATAATATCCCCAATATTTTTGTTTCGCTTTATACCTGCAAATGGTTCAAATCCATTAGGTGTTAAAATACGCAAACCATTATTAGTAGCAGTGTCAATAAAAAATATATTACTAACATTGTCACCAAATATATCCATTAGTTTTTTAATATAATTATCAAATTTAATATTAGTTTTTATATTATCCCAGCATAAAAGTACCTTATAACCTTTGTCAATATACGTTTCATATTTTAGTTTATCTTTTAATTTCTGTTTATAATTTAAATGATAAGCTTCATTTACTTCTACTATTATTTTATTTTCTACGTTTATACCATCTGGAAAAAAACCACCAGAAAATAGTTTATTACGTTGGAAAGTTAAATCAACATGTTCTTCGACATATCGTATAAGTTCTTCCTCATGCTTACCTACATTTGTCATATAGCCAGATGAGTTTGTTGAATTATTACGTAATCGCTTCTCTATGTTTTTTCTATATTTATTATTGCATTTTATAGAACATGTAATAGGGTACAATTGAGTAGGTGTATTAAAAGAATATTTTAAAGTTTTATCGCAATGACCACATTTGCTATACTTATCAATTTCATATTTAATGTGATATAACATTTGACTAGTTTTTATCCCTTCTATATTTTTATCTTGTATAATTTCTAAAAACTTACTAATAATAATTTTTTTTAATTTAATAGAATCATTTAAAATACGTACAATTAATCGTCGTAATTTTTTATCATTATATGCATTCATAATCTTTTCAAAATTATTGAATCTTGTATTATTCCTACTAATAGTTTCACATTTTTTACAGCAATATTTAAATGAACTAAATTTATTTTTATTAGAATTAATTATAGGCATTTCGCAAATAATACATTTATGTATGGTAGTTTTACCATTTGCTACATAAGTATATCTCCCATAAAGGGATGTATTCAACGGCATAAATTGTGTCATACTATGTATGATGTTAATTAAAATATCTGATTTTTTTACTTTTTTAAACATAATCGGATACGTAAAGGCTTCGATAATAAATTTTCTATCTAAACTTTTAAGATTTGATTTAAATGTAGGTTCCCTAGTTGAAATGTAACCGTCTTTAAAACTCTTAAATGCCATAAAATGTGACGTAATTGGATCTTTAGGTATTTCATAAATTTCATAAAAGGCATGCCAAGCACGTTGGGTTAAACTATCACTAATACCATATATTTTTGATGTTTTGCTATTTACCCAATCATTTACTTGCTTGTTTTGTATTAATAATGAACATACTGAATGTTGGATGGAGAGTTTACCTAAAGCATTATTTATCGTATCAAAAAATTTGGATTTAATTGATATATTAATAATATTTTTATTCGTTTTATCTGTAACCATTATTTTAACACCCCTAAGAAAAATCTGTAATGTTCGGAATATTTTCTATATGTGAAATTGGACACTTATAGAGCATTCCATCTTGAGCTTCAAGAATAATATCACTATCAGCCGTCACACAATTAGATGACGTTCCTCTAGCTGCATCTGAAGCTGTAGCAAAGGCCTGAATTTTACAACCATTCGTAAACTCAATAGTCCGTTTATTCCATGTTACTACACCTGGTTTTAACCACTTAGGTAGTAATTCAAATGCCATTCTTAAATGTCCCATTATTTCTATAGCTATACTACCTTTATTTGCTAATATTAATACACGTTTATCAGTATTAAAACATATCAACCAACAAGCGAATATGGAATATGCAGTAGTATTATGACTTAGTATGCCGTCAGCGTAATATCTATGATCAGTGGAATTGACGGCAATATCATACATATTAGAAAACTTATTCGTTGGATAAACTTCAGTAATTGATTCAAGACCATCATTAGTAATTATTTCGTCACCGATATTTAAATCTTTAGTAAATATTTCATTATAATATTTATCAAAAATGATATGAGTATCAGCACACTTAATGGTATGATTGGTTGTTTTAATTATCCATTCTTCGTATTTAATAGTTTTATTTGATGATAATATAGGTTGCCAACCGTCATCAGTCATTATTTCATACTTATTTGTTGGAACTATTTCTATAAATTTTTTTTCTTTCATTTTACTTAAACACTATTTACTCGATTACGTTAGCTTTCTTGATAATTTTAACTTAAATTGTCTAATTTATTTTATTTATTTATAAAAAAAGGGAATAATTATTATTAATTATTCCCTAAATTTTTTGGATGAGTTTTTAGTTATAAACCATTAAAACTTTATAGTATCAGCAAATTCTTGAATTTGCCCTTTATCATATGCACCATTATCATCATATTCAAAATTTAAAGATAAAAGTGATTTATAAAAAGGTACATCACTACCAATTAATTTATCAACCTTTTTAGCATGCGCCATGGCCTTTTTATCATTACCGTCACCAAAATATGATATGAAGTAGAGTGGATCCTCCCATGGGTCTTCTGACCAATATGTAACAACTACCAGAGATTCATCATTCTCCTCATAATCATTACCAACTGCAATTTCAACAACAAATTTAGCACCATCCAAAAATCCATCATTACTTGAAATTTTAAATCCATCAGTTAAACCTGGAAAGTTCCCTTTTTGTATGTTATTTGGGCTTTTAAATTTCTCTGTCAACATCTCATTTTCTTTATTAATTATATTTTCATATAATTCATTAAATTTAGTAGTCATTATTATTATTATTCCTTTTTTCTTATTTTTTGTTTTTGTCAATAGTTAAAATAAAACTATCACGAATTTCAATATTATTATTTGCATCATTTATTTCGCCAAATATAGTAGTATGTGTTTTCATAACTAATGGTGAATTACGCATTCCTGAAACACGTTTGCTAAGTCTTTTTAAAAATTTGTGGTCTACTTCAGGTTCTATATTGATATTTACTATGAATTCACTTATAGTTTGGATTGAAATTTCACCCATTGATTCTAAGTATTGGGTACGAAAAATTTCCCATTCTAAATTTTCAAGTGCTACTGAGACTCCCTTAAGACTACCTTGATCTATTTTAGATTTAGCTAATCCATCTTCAATAATACTCATTAATAATTTCTTACCATCACCTTTAGCCCATTTCTTCCACGCTTTATTAACTTCAACAAGGAGTTTTTTAAAATCTGTGGGGTCTTCTATATATACCTTTTCTATAACCTTTTTAAATGCTTGTAAAATTTTACCACCAGGTTTGGTTCTTGTACCAGATGATCCTGATAATCGATAGACTTTCTCATCCAAGATACTTTCATCTAATTTAGTAAACGGTACATCTGATTCAA
>JAUXHY010000044.1 GCA_030621275.1 bacterium
GAGATATTCGCAAAAAATCTCCACGCTTTAGGTAATATGGATGATAGAGATTGGGAGAACTACAGGAATCTATTTAAAGTAATGATTTCTTTTCTGCGTAAACCCGATTTAATTATTTATCTAAAAGCATCAACCGACACGTTATTGACACGTATTAAAAAACGTGCACGTGATTACGAGAAAACCATTGACCCTGAATATTTACATACTCTAAATGTTTCTTATGATAAATGGATTACAAGTATTAAGGATATACCAGTGCTGACCGTAGATACAAATAATTTTAATATATTTAAGGATCAGAAAAAATTACAATTAATTATTAAAGATATAAATAATAAAATATAACCGCTTCATTTATCATGCCGGATTTATTCCGGTTTCTACCAATTTTGTCATTCCCGATTTAGTCGGGAATCCATTAATTTATAATATTATGTATCACTCATATTACGTTTATATTTTGGCTAGCAAGCTTAACGGTACTTTATATATAGGTAAAACCAATAATCTTGAAAGACGTGTATATGAACATAGAAATAATTTAATCGAAGGATTTACTAAAAGATATAATGTACATAAACTTGTTTATTATGAAGAAACTAACGACATAAATAAAGCTTTGTTGTTTGAGAAAAGAATAAAGAAGTGGAATCGAGCATGGAAAATAAAGTTAATTGAAAAAGATAATCCGGAATGGAAAGATTTAGCTAAACATTGGTTTTAAAATGGATACCCGCCTTCGCGGGTATGACAATGTTTTTCTCATATCTGATGTACGTCTAAACCAATCTCCGATAACTACTGAGTCAGGAATAACAAAAATTGTGTTGTGTTAAATCAAATAGTTATCAAACTTTATCATAAACAGATTTGGAACAAACTATATCACTAACATCCCCCTGAATCCCCCTTCAAATGGGGACAATGTCTCCCCTTAAGGGGAGATTTAGAGGGGTGACTTATTTCAAATCACGTAGTTCCTGCTGAAGTAAAGCCTCCTCCATTACTGCTTCTATTGGATCATCGCCGCGCTGTTCCAATTCACGAATTTTGAATCTAGTAGCCTTAATTTTTTCCTTGATCGGATAGGATTTTAAAACATGCATACAATCAGCTACTTCCGTCTCGGGGCTTTCCTGAGGTTTATCTTCCATCAAAATTTTAGTTACTAATTCACGTTCTAGCTTATTTTCGAATTGGTCAATGATTGAAGAAAATTTTATATCCTCATATAGCGGTAGTAAAATTTCAGCTAATTTTTTTAAAACCGGTTCGTTAAATAAATCAATTTCAATGTTATCTCTAACTACTTGGCGGATTTGCGGATCGTCACTAGCCAATAATCTTACTAGTATTAATTGAGCTTTCTGAATTAGTGAGGATAATTCCAATGGCTGTTCATCAACTTGATTTTCTTGCACCCTAGTGCGTTGGCGGGTTTGCTCTCTTTTAAGTCGTTTCAATAATTCATTTTCATCAATTTGTAAACGCTGAGATATATTTTTCAAAATGCTATTGCGAATAATGCTATCGCCAATACCTGCTATCGCAAATAAAATATCATTAACAAATTGGGACTGTTCTGCTGAGGAAAGATCGTTCACGTTTTTTGAATTTATTTGAAAATCAATAAGCGATGTGGCTGATTCAGCTCCCTGTAAAATCGCTTCTGCGCCATTTTTCCTAATCCAATCATCAGGATCCATTTCTTTTGGAACTTGCACAATTAACGGTTCCACACTTCCCTGATAAAGTAAATAACCTGTTCTAATTGCAGCGTCTGTGCCAGCTTGATCACCATCATAAGTTAAATAAACACGATTTGTAAATTTTTTGATTTGTTGAACATTACGTTCGGCAAGTGCCGTACCTGATGCTGCTACTACATTTTCTATTCCGGCTTGGTATAGTTGAATGAAATCCATATAACCCTCAACTAGAAAAACTGCACCTTTTTCACGTATCGCTTGTCGGGACAAATGCAATCCATACAAAACATCGCTTTTGTGATAAAGTGGTGTTTCCGGTGAATTCAAATATTTAGCCGGTTCATCCTTATCAAGAGTTCGTCCCCCAAATGCAATCACTTTACCCGATTGATTAAATATCGGAAACATTATTCGATTCCTGAATCGATCAAATATTCCCTTTTCCGATTTTGTAAATAGTCCTGATTTTTCTATCACATCTTTGGAGTAATTCTGCGATTTAACTTTATTTATTAAATCTTCCCAACCCGTAGACGAAAGACCGATTTTAAATGTTTTTATAGTATTGAGTGTTAGTCCACGTTCTGTTAAGTATTTAATTACATTTTTGCCTTTATCTGAAAATAAATGCTTTTGAAAAATATTTCCCGCATACTCATGTATTTCATACAATTTTGTGTAATAATCTTTCTCTCCCGCCGGCTCACTGAGCGGTACTTCTATTCCATATTTATCACCAAGTTGCTTCACGGCATCCACAAAACTGATTTTATCATATTCCGTTAGAAATGTAAATACATTACCGCCGGCTCCACAGGCAAAACATTTATAAATTTCTTTTACCGGAGAAACATATAACGAGGGGTGTGTATCATTATGGAATGGACAAATTCCAACAAAATTTTGTCCTCTTTTCCGCAGATCTAAATACTGCGATATTACATCAACAATATTTGCTGCTTCGCGAACGCGATCAATTACTTCAGGCGATATCCGAGCCATTACTCATCGTCTTCTTGCACAGCAGAATCATCAACAATTATTGATTTTACGTATTCCTTTCCTGCATTTACAGGATCCTCCCATCCAAAATATTCAATATTTTTATCGCGAATTGTCTTTGCGATATTTGCTATTCTAGATTCCTTATACAAAGTCTCCGTCCAGTTCTGAATGGGAAGCAATTCAAAAACCCACAAAATAAGAATAATTGGAATTATACCTTTAAATATCCCTATCACAAAACCTAACAATTGATTAAATAGTCGATTTTTTCTTATACCAACAATCTGATCTATCAATCCAATAATAATTCTTGTTATAATAAGTGTACATACAAAAATTATAGAAAAGCTGACAAATAGTATGAGATATGGATTGGCACTAAGCTCCCGCTGTAATATTTCAGCTAAATCAACATAATAAGTTATACTAAGCCAAAGCGTAAATATTAGACTGATGATCCGTCCAATTTCAATAATAAATCCACGTTTATAGCCACCAATTCCTAAAAACAATAAAAACGTTGTGGCGAAAAGGTCAAAAAATAAAACGGCATTCATTGTAACAGTTCCCGTAAAAATAATTGTGCCTTTTTGCCATCTATCTTGCTGGCTCCTTTTTTCATTATAATGGGCATTACTTTACCCACATCCGCTAATGATTGTGCTCCTGTTTCCTCAATTGAATTTTTAACAATATTTTTGATTTCTTCATCAGTCATCATTTTTGGTAAATATTGTTCAATAATTTGTAACTCTTTTGACTCTAATTCAACCAAATCATCCCTGCCACCATTACGAAACATAGTAATTGATTCTTTACGCTGTTTAGCTAAAGTTTGCAATAATTTTAATTCTTCAGCTTCGGATAGGTCTTCCCGCTTTTCGATTTTTTTGTCTTTTAGTTTGGCGAGTACCACTCGTAATGTTTTAGATTTTATCGCGTCCTTTGCTTTCATCGCTTGGTACATGTCAGACTGTATTGTTTTGAATAATTTCACTATTCCCTCCCCCCTTTACGTTTGATCAATACGTTTCATTGCAATTAATAAATTGTCCTGATTCGTATCAAAACCTATAAATCGTCGACCGCGTAATTTTGCCGTAACCCCTATATCGCCACTCCGCATAAACGGGTCTACTATATAATTTAATTTAAATGAACTTGCATCCAGAATACGATTAATTAATGGCTCCGGTTTATGTTCTGTTTTATCACTGTCAGAATCAGCTCTGATATTTATTATGTCATTCCAAAAATTTGGCAACCTTTCTTTACTTTCTATACGTAATAACAACTTTCCCGTTCCAACCGACTCCTGCCCAAAAAGAAATTCATTGGTCTTGGTAGCAAACCAGATATCACTCATTTGGTTTTTCCAGGTTGCTGCATTGGCTTTATCACTTGCATTATCATCCCGCCATGTTATTCTTGTTTGTACGATAAATATATTAGATAACAGTGAATGGAACATTCCTGAATATCGCCAACCACACAGTAAATAAATTGCGCCGGTTATTTTTAAAACCCTTCGCGCTTCTTTTAACCAATCCTCATTCCATTTATAGAATTCTTGCAACGTAAGTTGTTTGCCTTTATCCTGCGCTTGCCTCCATGGATCTTCCGGTGGATCAGCAATTATTAGATCAATTGAATTATCCGGTAATTTTGAAAGACCGGTTAATCCATCGGTTAAAAATATTCCTTCGCGCATATTGTCAGCTGTCATATGTATATCATCGGCGGTTTGTATTGCCGGTAAATACCGATTAAGATCAGCAATACTTAATCCTTCATACGGTTCTAAAGGGTTTGCAAACAATGGCATCTTTTCAGAAATATTCATCGTAAAATTTAAAAAAAGAACACATTGTAAAAAATACAATTCCGAATTTGGTAATTTTATGTAAAATAAATAATTATCGAAGTAATTTATATACCATGATAAATAAGAAAAAAGTTGTTTTTATATGCACCGGCAATTCCTGCCGATCACAAATGGCCGAGGGATTATTACGGGAAATGGCAGGAGAACGTTTTGATGTTTATAGTGCAGGAAGCCACCCCAGCAAAGTGCACCCCATTGCAATAAGGGTTATGAAAGAAGTTGGTATTGATATTTCAACTCACACTTCCGATCCAATTGATAAGTATTTTGGATATGGTATTAAATACATTATAACTCTCTGTGATCATGCACGTGAGTTTTGTCCCACCTTCCCGGGCGATTCAAAAAAGATACATTGGAGTATTGATGACCCATTCCGCAGTTGGAAAAATGATCATAAAATTATCGGACGGTATCGCGCAACTCGTGATGAAATTCACGAACGTTTAAATAAGTTTACTGAACTGTTTTAAAGATACTACTGAAATAATTTAGTGCACTTACAGTCCTTTAAAATTATCGCTATCCTAGTTCTAGTAGCATCTCAAATATTTTCTCAAATTATAATCACAGAAGTAATGTATGACGCCCCTGGCTCAGATTCTCTAAATGAATTCGTTGGGTTATGTAATTCTTCTGCTGCAATATCAGTTGAATTAACTAATTGTACTATACCATATCGATTTATATCAACTAATTAATATAAAGGAAAAATTAATGGTTTGGAAATCAACTAAAAAACCCGAAGTGAATGTGCAGTATCCTGTTAATGGAGGTAAGTTTGAGATTACAATGGTTCCAATTCTCAAGGATACTAAAATAAGTAGAGAAAAACTCAGTGAGGGATTGAAAGGTGTATATTCAGTTAAATATGCTCTTAGTATTCCAGGTAAAAGTTTTTATATTGAGAATACAAATTTAAGTAAATTTGCTGATTCAGGCGAATCGCAAATAATTTTATCGCCAAACCTAAAGATTCATTTAAAAGATAAAATTAATCCTAATATTAAAGATGCCTATCTACTTACTAATGAAGAAGGTATTCTAACAACTATAATAATAAAAATATGGGCAGAGAATTTTAATGATGCTCAGAAAAACGCACATAATTTTACGACATCATTATTAAGTTGGCTTAGCTTATTTGCTGATGTAGGGATAGACATTAAGGTATGTGAGATTACCCAAGATGATACTAAAACTCAACACTGGAGATTCAATACTGTAGGAGCTAAAAAAATTATTGATATGGATGATACTGAAAAATTTTCAATTGGTCCAATAAGTCCAACATTTCGAAAACTAATGGCAGCATATAGAGAGGGTCTGTCTGGCACAAATTCATTTTACAAGTTTTTATGCTTTTGGAAGGTAATTGAAGGTTGTAAAGCTTACAATAAACAGCGCAATAGAAAATTAAAGAGAAGCACCGGCACTGTTGATTTTACAAAAGAGGATAGAATTCCGAATGTGCTGGAGGAGCCTGAGATTCTAAATGAGGAGACTAAAAATTTTCAACCATTTATAGGAAAAAAATTTTCTCAGGTTTTAGTAGAAATGCGGGAGATACTTCGCAATTCAATAGCCCATCTTATACCCGGTAAAAATATTATGGATTCAGACGATTTTGATAATATTGCAATATGTGATTTTGCTATTCCTGTTGTAAAATATATGTCTCGAATATTATTAATCCGAGAGGCAAGGCTTGATGGTGTCCCTTTATACAATTCATAATTATTACTATTATGTTACACCAAAAAATGACAGGACGAATTGTAGATAAAATACAAACTGCCTTATGAGCAAGGTATAATCAAATTACAAATATTTGACATGACCGGACGGAATATTGCAACTCCCTATTGGAACGTACATTTTCCACAGGAAGGACTATTAAAATGGGATGGCAAACGTGATGACGGTAACAATGCGCGTATCGGTATTTACATTGTAAGGCTATTAGCCAAGGATCCTACAAGTGGTAAAGTTTGGGAAAAAGTCAAAACAGTTGTTTTAGCAAAGCAGTTATAGTTAGTTAACAATCTTAAATCAATATTGAATAAAAAAACCACCACAGTTCGGGGTGGTTTTTTTATGAAATAATTTTCCTATTTAAATTATTCTATTGGCTTTAAACCCATACAAAATTGTCTGTATAATGTTAATTAATCAAATTATTCAACAATTTTCCTACTTTCAATTTACCAAGCTTTTTCCGGTTCAACTGCGTCATCCTCAATAAGATCTTCAGCACCGTGCGTAAGTACCTTTAACTTCTTCAAAAAGATAAGTAAAAGGATACCAAATACAGCAGTAAAAATAAAGATTCCTATAAATATTTGCAGTTCTCCGGCGTGTGAAGCTGTTTCCCCAAGCAAACCGGCAACTTTATTACCCACGCCGGTTGCTGCAAAATAAGACCCCATCATTAATGACCCGTATTTAGCAGGCGCTAATTTTGTAATAAAGGATAATGCAGATGGTGAAGCACATAATTCTCCAATAGTGTGTAAAAAGTATGCAACTACAATCCAATACATTCCGGCTTGTCCTGCACTTGTTGCTTGTAATGAAGCACCTGACATCATTAAAAAGCCTGTACCCATAATCATTGTACCGATTGCCATTTTAAATAAAGTTGATGCTTCTTTGTTTGAGCGTTGTCTTTTTAACCAAAATGTAGCTACAATAGTACCGAATACCATTATAAAGAACGGATTAAGCGTCTGAAACCACGAAGTAGGTATTTGCCACCCCAATAACATCCTATCAACCTTTGAATTAGTGTAAATGTTCATCAAACCGCCTGCCTGCTCGAAAGCAGCCCAAAAAACAATAATAATTATAAACGATAAAAACAATACAATCATTCGGTCTTTTTCAATTTTTGTTAAAGGATTTCTAATTTGTGTCTTCATATCAGTTCTTAGTTTTGGCGGATCACCGATATTCTTCAAATATTTATGTCCGTAAAAGAAGACTAACATACCAAGAGCCATTCCTATTCCGGCTAATCCAAAACCGTAATGCCAGCCATATAATTCACCTACACCTCCAACTACCAAAGAAGCAAGTGCTGCACCAACATTTATTCCAATATAAAATACTGTAAAACCGTGGTCTCTTCTCGGATCTCCTTCTCTGTAAAGCCCCCCTACCATTGTTGAAATATTAGGTTTTAAACCGCCAACTCCAAGGACAATTAAAGTTAAGCCCGTAGCAAATGCCCACATAGCATCTATAGCAAGTATTGAGTGCCCAAAAATAAGTAAAATCCCTCCTAATAAAACCGTCTTTTTCTGTCCCAGCCATCTGTCTGCAATAATACC
>JAUXHY010000046.1 GCA_030621275.1 bacterium
AGAAATAATAAGCGTGTTGCTGACAAAAGTTAGTGATTTATATTTTGTAAATACAATTTGTTTTCCTACAAAACGTAATCATGAGCAAATTAAAAGATTAGCACAAAAAGCTGATATATTGATTATCATAGGGTCATTTACAAGTGCAAATTCAAAACGGTTAACACAATTAGCATTAAAGAGACACCCACATTCATATCAAGTTACAAATGTGGGCGATATTCAAAATAGGTGGTTTGCGAACGTCAGAACAGTCGGAATTTCTGCCGGTGCATCTACACCTGATAATGTTATACAAGAGGTCATTCAACATGTTAAAAAAATTGGAAAAGTTATTGATAAGGAAATAATTTATGAGTAAAGATTCATATAAAATACAAATAGGGTTAGCAGAAATGTTAAAGGGCGGAGTAATAATGGATGTTACAAATTCTGAGCAAGCAAAAATTGCTGAGGATGCAGGTGCTGTTGCTGTAATGGCTTTAGAGCGAATCCCCGCTGACATTCGCAGAGATGGTGGAATTGCTCGAATGAGCAATCCGGAGATGATTAAAAAAATTCAAAAGATAGTGTCTATACCGGTGATGGCAAAGTGCAGGATTGGACATTTTGCTGAAGCTCAAATTTTAGAAGCGCTTGAAGTGGATTTCATTGATGAAAGTGAAGTATTAACTCCGGCGGACGAAAAAAATCATATCTGGAAAAAAGATTTTAAAATACCGTTTGTTTGTGGCTGTCGAGATTTGGGTGAGGCACTACGTAGAATAGGTGAGGGTGCTGCAATGATTAGAACCAAAGGTGAAGCTGGTAGCGGGAATATTGTTGAGGCTGTAAGGCACATGCGTACAATCCAAGCTCAGATGAAAACATTAACTATTATGGATTATTCTGAATTGATGGCTACAGCAAAAGAATTTGGTGCGCCATTTTCCTTAATCGAAGTTGTTGCAAAAACCGGGAAATTACCGGTTCCAAATTTTGCGGCAGGCGGTATTGCAACTCCAGCAGATGCATCTTTAATGATGCAGCTTGGAGCCGAATCGGTCTTTGTTGGATCAGGTATATTTATGAGCGATGACCCAGCTGACCGTGCTAAAGCAATTGTAGAAGCAGTTACATATTTCGATGATGCAAAGAAATTGTCAGAAATTTCAAGTGGATTAAAATCGGCAATGAAAGGGCTTGATATATCCGAAATTCCCGAGGGACAAAAACTTCAAGAACGAGGTTGGTAGTTTGAAAATTGGGGTTTTAGCTCTTCAAGGTAATTACAAAATGCATAATTATGTATTGGAAAGCATAGGAATCAAACCTGTTAATGTTAGGTATCCATATGAACTGGATAATGTAGAAGGACTTGTGATCCCCGGAGGAGAATCAACAACTATGTCTATATTAATGAATAGGATGGGTTTTTATAAACCACTTCAATCATTTGCAAATGATTATCCTGTTTTTGGTACTTGTGCAGGTTTAATTTTAATGTCAGAAAAAGTTGTTGATACAGAATTAGAATCACTTGGTTTATTGGATGTGCAAGTTGAAAGAAACGGATATGGTAGGCAAATAAATTCAAATACAGTTGATATTGAATTTGAACTGAATAATATGAATTATACTATTCCGGGATCGTTTATACGAGCACCAAAGATTGTATCTTATGGTGACTCTATAAAAGTTCTAGCTATGAGTGATGAAACTCCAATAATTGTAAAAAATAAACAACATTTAGGAATATCATTCCATCCAGAGTTAGATAATATTTCAATTTTACATGAATATATTTTCATAGGCGCTACGACAAATAAATAACAGTATGGCAAAAAAATTGTTAGATAAGATAAATTACCCAGCGGATATAAAAAAATTATCTATTGATGATTTAAAAAAACTTGCTAAGGAAATACGAAAATATACAATTTCAACCGTTGAAAAAACGGGTGGTCATCTAGCTTCAACCTTAGGTGCGGTAGAGCTAACAATCGCATTACATTATGTATATAATACTCCTAAAGATAAACTTATTTGGGATGTTGGGCATCAGGGTTATGCGCATAAAATATTAACCGGACGTAAGGATAAATTAGATACTATCCGTCAATTTGGCGGATTGGCCGGTTTTCTTGCTCCAAGTGAAAGTGAATATGACGCATTTGGTGCGGGACATGCCTCAACTTCCATTTCAGCCGCATTCGGTATTGCTTCGGCGCGCGATCATAAAAAAGAAGATTATAAAGTAGTCGCCATTATTGGCGATGGTGCCATGACTGGTGGATTAGCGTTCGAAGGGTTGCTTAACGCCGGTAGTTCACGAAAGCAATTATTGGTAATTCTAAATGATAATTCAATGTCAATTAGTCCGAATGTGGGCGCAATGCGAAGTTATTTAACAAAAGTAGTAACTGATCCGCTCTATAATCGAGTAAGAGATGAAATTTGGAGAACTACCGGTTCTCTTCCTACCGGAAAAAGCATAACACGAAGAATTTTAAGAAAAGTTGAAGAAAGTTTAAAAACATTAATGGTTCCCGGTTTACTATTTGATGAATTCGGTTTCCGATATTTTGGACCTATTGATGGTAATGATATGAATACAATGGTTAATACATTAGAAAATATCAAAGATATAAATACACCTGTTTTCCTGCATATTGTTACAAAAAAAGGAAAGGGAATGCATTTAGCTGAGTCTGATCCGGTATCTTTTCATGGTGTAGCTCCAAATAATGGGAAGGAGAAAAAAACTGCTAAAGAAAAAGTAGAAGTACCATCGTTTCAAAACGCATTTGGGGAAGTTGTATGCGAAATTGGTCGCAACCGCGATGATACGGTCTGTATTACAGCAGCAATGAAGGAAGGAACCGGTTTAGCGCCCTATTCCACAGAGTTTCCGGAAAGGTTCTATGATGTAGGTATTGCAGAAGGTCATGCCGTAACATTTGCCGCAGGAATGGCCATTCAAAAAGTTAGACCGATCGTGGCAATTTATTCAACATTTTTACAAAGGGCATACGACCATATAATTCACGATGTGGCCTTACAAAATTTGCCTGTTATATTTTGTTTGGATCGTGCCGGATTAGTTGGTGAAGATGGTGCCACTCATCATGGAGCGCTTGACATTGCCTATTCAAGATGTATACCCAATTTAGTTGTATCTGCTCCAAAAGATGGCAATGAACTAAGAAATTTAATGTATACAGCTCTCGATCAGATTAAAAATCCATTTATGATAAGATATCCAAGATCGTCATCATTTGATTTTAATAAAAATGGGCAAGCAGATTTAATTCCAATCGGTAATTGGGAAAAGGTCGCGACAGGTAAAGATGTTGCAATTCTCGCGGTCGGTTCAATGGTCAAACCATCTTTGGAAGCAGCCATTGATTTGACTAAGGATAAAATTTTATGTGAAGTTATTAATTGTCGTTTTATTAAACCAATGGATGAAGAATACTTAAAATCTATTATCAAGAAATTCGATAAAATCATTACAATTGAAGAAGGTATAATTAATGGCGGTTTTGGAAGTGGTGTTTCAGGGTGGTTAACTGATAATAATTACTCAGGGAATATCAAAAGGATTGGTATCCCAAATGAATTTATAACTCATGGTAATAGAGACATTTTATTAAAAGAAATTGGTTTGGATAAATTAGGAATTGTTAAAAAGATTAAAGAATTTTTAAATAGTTGATGATATTGGGCAATATAAGTGAGCAATTATAAAAAGCAAAAAAAACAATGGCAATCAGATGTAGATGAAGCAAAAAAACGCGAATATGATTTCCGTACAGTTAGCGGCTTACCTGTTGATCTTCTTTATTTACCGGAAACTGAATCTGAAGATTATGTAAAAGAACTTAGTTTCCCTGCCCAATATCCCTTTACACGTGGAGTTCATGCCAATATGTACAGAGGGAAATTATGGACAATGCGCCAATTTGCTGGTTTTGGTACGCCCCAAGAAACAAATGAAAGATACCATTTTCTACTATCACAAGGGCAAACCGGTCTTTCTGTAGCTTTTGATATGCCAACTTTAATGGGCTATGATCCGGGACATGATTTTGCACTGGGTGAAGTGGGTAAATGCGGAGTTAATGTTGCTTCCCTTAAAGATATGGAAATTTTGTTTGACGGCATCAATTTAGGAAAGATATCCGTATCGCAAACTATAAATGGTCCAGCCGTGATTTTGTTAGCATTTTATATTGCCGTTGCTGACAATCAAAATGTACCTCAAGAACAATTGCGAGGAACATTGCAAAATGATATATTAAAAGAATTTATCGCACAAAAAGAGTGGATATTTCCACCAGAGCAATCAATGCGGGTTATTACCGATATGATGCAGTATTGCGCCGAGCATATGCCACAATATAATACAATTTCAATTTCCGGTTATCATATTCGAGAAGCTGGATCTACTGCGGCGCAAGAATTGGCATTTACTCTTGCTGATGGATTTGCGTATGTTGAGCATGCTGTAGAAGCAGGAATGGATGTGGATAAATTTGCACCACGACTCTCATTCTTTTTTAATGCTCATCTAGATTTTTTTGAAGAGATTGCCAAATACCGTGCAGCTAGACGAATTTGGGCAAAACATATGAAAAATAAATATAATGCTAAAAGTGAAAGATCTTGGAAACTAAGATTTCATACGCAAACTGCAGGTTGTTCATTAACTGCTCAACAGCCGGAAATTAATATAGCCCGCACAGCATTTCAGGCACTTTCAGGAGTACTTGGGGGTACTCAATCTTTGCATACAAATTCGATGGATGAAACGCTGGCTTTACCATCAGAAAAAGCAGCAGAAATTGCATTAAGGACTCAACAGTTAATTGCTTATGAAACTGGTGCGGTAAATGTAATTGATCCTCTAGGGGGATCATGGTATATTGAATCGTTAACTAATAAACTGGAAGAAGAAGCCGAATTATATTTTGAACAAATAGATGAATTAGGCGGAGTAATTCCTGCAATTGAGCTTGGGTTTTTCCAGCGGGAAATCGCTAAATCTGCATCTGAGTATCAACAGTTAGTTGATGAAAAAAGACGAATAGTAGTTGGTGTAAATGACTTCATTAAGGAAGATGAAAAAATAGATATACCAATTCTTGAAATCAGCATAGATGCCGAGGAAAAACAATTAAAAGCTATTAATGATTTAAGAAAAAATCGCAACAATGAATCGGTAAAATTGGCTCTTGAGGAAATTAGAAAAGCTTGTAAAGGTAAAACAAATATTATGCCGCCAATTATTAATGCTACTAAAAAATATGCAACATTAGGTGAAATTGTTGCTGCGATGAAAGAAGTGTTTGGAGAATGGCAAGAGTCATCAATATTTTAAAGATAATAATAACAATGTCTTAAGGGAGAAACAAAATGTCTCGTAAAATAGTACATGTAGTGGGAACAGGAACAATTGGAGAACCGTTGGTTGGATTGTTAGCCGATTATCGCGAACAATTAGGAATTGATGAAGTTACCTTTAATAAAAATTCAGCTGTTAAGGGTGATTATTCAAAGATAAATGGATTACTACGAAGAGGTGCTAGATTATCTGTTGACGGAAGTATGGAAAAGGATTTTAAAGAATTAGGAATGGATGCTGATTTTGAGACTGAAGAAGCTATAAAAAGAGCATCTGTTGTAATTGATTGTACACCCAGCGGGATTGGTCATAAAAACAAGGAAAAATACTATCAAAAATTTGCTGATACTGTAAAGGGATTTATGGCGCAAGGCAGTGAGCATGGTTTCGGTAAGCAATATGCTCGAGGGATTAACGATAAAGTCCTAACTCCTGAAGATCAATTTATTCAAATTGTAAGTTGTAACACCCATAACTTATCGTGTATAGTAAATACTTTAGGATTAAACGGAAAAAACGATAATTTGACTGAAGCTCGTTTTGTATGTATTCGTCGTGCTAATGATATTAGTCAACCAAGCAAATTTATACCGGCACCTCAGGTAAATGCTCATTTAACAGACAAATATGGTTCCCATCACGCGCAAGATGCCGCAGAATTATTCCAAACGATGGACATTGATCTTAATTTGTTTTCTTCAGCTATGAAAGTAAATAGTCAGTATATGCATGTAATATGGTTTAATCTTAAAGTTGAAGATCCGATAAAATTAGATGACGTAAAAGATCTTCTGAATAAAAATCCGCTAGTAGCAATGACTAATAAAGACATTACCAGTACCGTATTTTCTTTTGGTAGAGATCAGGGACATTATGGAAGAATATTAAATCAAACTGTTGTTGTGGAACAAACCTTGACAGTACGCAATGATCATGAGATTTCCGGTTTCTGTTTCACGCCGCAAGATGGTAATTCTATCTTGAGTAGTATTGCCGCAACAGAATGGTTTTTGTATCCTCATTCTTATGAAGATAAAATAATGTGTTTGTCTAATCTGTTCTTTGACTACATTTGAAAATTAATATTCATAGGATAACGGCGGGACCATTTCAAGAAAACGGTTATATTGTCCACAGTGAAGGAAACTTGGATTGTATAATCATTGATCCGGGTGATAGTCCTGAACTGTATATTAAAGAAATTGGGAACCGTAACTTAAAACCAATTGGAATTCTGAATACGCATGGGCATATTGATCATGTCCATGCGGTTCAACCTCTCAAGGATCATTATTCTATTCCATTTTATATACATAAAGAAGAGAAGTTGATCATAGATCACTACCCGCAAGGGTGTTTAATGTATGGAATAACCGCAAATGGAAAACCTGTAGTTGATTATTGGCTTACTAATGAAAATAGTATTACGATAGGTGATTATATTTTTAAGGTCATTCATACACCTGGACATACTCCTGGTGGTGTTTGTTATAAATTAAATAGTGATATTTTTACAGGCGACACCTTATTTAAAGGTTCGATTGGACGCACAGATTTTCCGGGAGGTGATTATAACACATTAATGGATTCTCTTAAATTGTTAATAAAAAATGTGCCTGGTAATACTAAAGTTTATTCAGGGCACGGATATAGTACAACAATTGAAAATGAGATACTTACTAATCCCTTTTTAATGAATTTATAGCACAAAAAAATGAAAGTAACTGACCATTTTAAAAAATCAAAGAAAGCGCTTTTTAGTTATGAAATAATTCCGCCCAAACGTGGTAGAAGTATTGATAGTGTTTTTGAGTTAATTGAACAGTTACTTCCCTATGAACCGCCATTTATTGATTTAACTAGTAGGTCTGCTGAAGTCTATTATGAGGAACTTGAAGATGGTGCATTACGAAGACATGCAAAGCGTAAACGACCTGGTACTATCGGGTTAAGCGCAGCAATAAAAAACAGATATGATATTGAAACGGTACCGCATATTCTCTGTAAAGGTTTTACTAAAGAAGAAACTGAAGATGCTCTGATAGAATTAAATTTTTTAGGTATTAATAATATATTGGCTGTGCAAGGGGACGAATTACGACTAATGTCTCCTGATAAAACGGGCAAGACACACAACTTCTTCGCTTCAGATTTGGTTAAACAAATTAACAATATGAATTCTGGTCAATACTTAGAAGAGTTGAGCGGCGCATCACCGACCGATTTTTGTATCGGAGTTGCAGGATATCCTGAAAAGCATTTGGAAGCTCCGAATATTGAAAGCGATTTAAAATATTTAAAACAAAAGGTGGATGCCGGAGCAGATTATATCGTAACACAAATGGGTTTCGATAATAAAAAATATTTTGATTTTGTCAAACAGTGCAAAGCTATCGGAATTAAGATTCCGATAATACC
>JAUXHY010000034.1 GCA_030621275.1 bacterium
ATAACACTGACAATATAGACTTAAAGATAACTATACCACAAATTGGCAGCGGAGAATCTCTTAATGCTGCGATTGCCGGAAGTATATTATTGGCACATTTAACTAAACCACTTTAGCTCCTTTATTCTCTAATTCGAAATAGTGTAATTTTCAACGAATCAAACCTAGGAATAGCTAACTGTTTTGGATAAAAATAATACCATTCGAATTGCCTTTGGACTTGTGCTGTTATCGCTACTTATTGCGATAATATTTGGTGCAGGATTCGTTTCAATATTAAAATTAGTATTACCAAATATTAACTCTACAAATGTATCATTAATATCTATGTTAGTAAGCACTTTAATGATTGGGCTACCGGTTATTATTTATTTACGCATTAATGGTTTTTCAATCCGTAAACGATTACGAATAAATAAGATTTCCCAAAACACTCTTTTTTCTATAATCATTATTTCAATTGGATTTATTGTAATAATAGATGAGTTAGATAGAATTGTTTATACTCTATTTGGAAGTCCTGATTTCCTAAGCAAACTTGTTGAACAATTGAAAATCACATCCATCTATAATGGTTTTTTAATAATCTTGATTACCATAATTGTTGCACCTTTAGTCGAGGAACTGTTATTTCGCGGATTTCTGCAAAAAGTATTAGAAGAATCATGGGAAGATATTACAAAAGCAATTTTGGTCACTAGTTTGTTTTTCGCTTTAGTACATCTAAATCCATATTGGATAGTGCAAATATATTTATTAGGAATGTTACTTGGATATCTATCTTGGCGTACCAATTCAATAATACCGGGAATAATTCTACATGGACTTAATAACGGTTTTGCAGTAGCTTTAAATAACGTCGAAAATGTTTTTAACCAATATTATAATTGGCATGAGCACGTAAATCCAGTATGGATTATTATTGCAATTGTTCTCATCATTTTAGGTTTTAGGATGCTGAATAAAGATTTGGAGAATCAGTCATGAAAAAAGAAATGTTTGGTCATGAAATATCACTGCTGCGCGATACTTTCCGTCGCCTAATAAATCGCAAAGCGAATACTAACCTTGTTAAACTAATTGAAAAAACACATTCTGCTGACTTGGCTGTGATTTACCGCTTTTTTACTGACGATGAGCAAGATTACTTATTTTCTTTGATGACAAACAACGAATACACAGCAGAATTTTTAAGTGAATTAGATGATTCAATCTTGGAAGATTTATTGGAAAATGTTACTCCTGAACGAATTGTACCTATAATTCGCATTGCCAGTTCGGATGACCAGACAACCATTTTAAATGCCCTTCCTGAGGAAAAAGCTAAAACTATTATTGATTCTTTGCATACTGATGAACAGGAAGAAATTGAAGAGATGCTCGCCTATCCCGAAGATAGTGCGGGTAGTATGATGTCCACAGACGTTTTTACTCTAAATGAAGAACTAACCGCCGGTGAAGCAATAAAAGATTTACAGAATCAGGAAGATGCGGAAATGGTGTTTTATCTTTATGTTACCGACAATGATAATCACCTTGCCGGAGTAGTCTCTCTACGGGCTTTAGTAACTACGCCTTCATCCACAAAATTGAAAAATATAATGGGCAAAAATGTCCAATACGTTCGTGCAGAAACGGATCAAGAGGAAGTTGCCAAAATTGTATCTCACTATAATTTGCTTGCTTTACCTGTTGTTGATAGTAATGATGAAATACTCGGTATTGTTACGGTTGATGATGTAGTTGACGTTATCCGCGAAGAAGCAACCGAAGACTTTTTACAAATGGCGGGTGCAGGTAAAGATAGGGAAATATTGCTTAAATCTTCATGGGGCAATGCAAAAGCACGCTTACCATGGCTATTTGCTAGTTGGATTGGGGGCGTGGTTGCAATATTGATAATTGGATATTTTGAAAATATGCTACATAGTGTAGTTGCGTTAGCCGCTTTTATACCGGTTATTATTGGAATGGGGGGGAATATTGGTACGCAATCTTCTACAATTGTTGTTCGTGGTCTTGCTACAGGAAGAGTTGACCTTCGCGGTGATTTAAAATTAATACTAAAAGAACTAAGTGTTGGTTTAATTTTAGGTAGTCTTTATGGTTTATTGCTTGGAATTTTAGCATTTTTCTTTTTTAAGGATGCACCCGCAACATTCGGTTTAGTCGTTGGTTTAAGTATATGTGCTTCTATGATAATTGCAACTTCTATTGGTACAATGGTTCCTCTATTTTTAAGAAAATTAGACGTTGATCCCGCCATAGCGACCGGACCTTTCGTTACAACGACAATCGATATACTAGGAGTTGGAATTTATTTCTTAATTGCTTCCGCATTACTATTATAATGACATTAATCGGTTCCATCTCTTTAGGTATATTTAGTTTATATGCCATATTTATGCTATATTTTTTATCTGGTTTGATTCGCTTAAGAAAAACTACTCTAGTAAAAAGTTTGAAGGAATCTACTGTTTCCGTTATTGTCGCAGCTAGAAATGAGGGTGAAAATATTGGGAATCTACTTAAGAACTTAAATCATCAAACTTATCCACAAGAAAAACTACAAGTAATTATTGCTGACGATAGATCAACTGACAATACTTGGTCAATTATCGAAGATTATGTAAATAAAAACACTAATTTTTATGGAGTTAAGATTTCCGAACAATCTACAACAATGACACCAAAAATAAATGCACTTACTAAAGCAATCAAAAAATCAACTGGTGAAATTATTATTTCAACAGATGCCGATTGCCGCGTCCCAAATACTTGGATTGAAAGCATTGTTGAAACATTTGACAAAGAAACCGGAATTGTAATAGGATACTCTAAAATAGATACGAAATCAGAATACTTTTTTGACCATTATCAATCAATAGATTTTTTAGCATTAATGTCAGCCAATGCGGGGACTCTTGGATGGGGCAATGCCTGGACAGGATCCGGTCAGAACATCGCATATAGACGTTCGGATTTTGATAAAATTGAAGGTTTCAATCCGGTTGCTGATAGTGTTTCCGGGGACGATTTTTATCTGGTTCAGGCAATATCAAAAATAGCAAAAGTAAAATATAATACAAACCCAAATGGCTTTGTAAAAACAAGACCTTCGGTGAATATCGGTAAATTTATTAGTCAGCGCATCAGGTGGGCTTCGAATACTAAAAAGTTATTTAATACTGATTATTTCTTTTTACTATTTTTATTCATTAATCTATTTACAAATACAATTTTATTATCAACATTATTATTAAAAAGTTACTGGCAATTTTTGCCTATGTTATTTGGAATAAAATTTCTATTTGATACTATTGTTTTATTTTATGGGTCCAAATTGTTTAAAACAGAAATTAAAATAAATGCTTATTTACTTTGGTTCTTCTCACAGCCTGTATATATACCTATACTTGGAATTTTTAGTATGCTTGGTAAATTCCGATGGAAAGCATGATATATAAAATGTTAAAAATAAATACACATCGATTAGTACCATCATTAATTGTATTTATTTTATTATTTGGAAATATTAAAAGCCAAGAATACGATGTAACCATTTGGGGTATCCCAGTTGGCACAGCCGAACTCCAACAAATTGCCGATAACGAAATATCCTTCAAATTACAATCACATGATTTGATAGATTATGTCTTTCCTGTTGAATTGGAATACTATTCAAAATTTGACAAAAATAATTATACAATTATAAAAAACAAAAAAACTACCGAACAGAAAACAGAAGAACAAAATTATGAAGCAACACTGAAGCGCGAGAATATTCTTATTTATAATGAAAAGGATTCTATTAAGTTAAAACCAAATACACACTCGCTACTTTCACTCCTAGTTAGAATTATAAATTCCCCGGTTGATTCAATCGACACAAAATGGTTTAATCTTGAGAATGAAGGAATTTTATATGAGACACGATTTCTCTGGAACGACACTACAATAATTTCAATAAAAAATGAAGATATTATATGCGATCATTATCGTTTAGATTTAAAAATGTTAGATGATAATGATAAAATCTTTGATAAAACAGATTATTTCAATGAATTATTTTTCGATATAAATTCTATTCGTCAGATATGGGTCGAAAAATGGCAAAAACAACAAAGAATAATAAAAATAACAATAAAGAACAACCCAATAAACCTAAGCCTAACGATAAAAAACTAAAACCATTCTTTAAATCTAATTGGAAACATTTAGTAGGATGGATACTGTTTATAATCGCTATTGTAGTGGCGCTATATTTTGGTGTAGATAAAAAGGTGGTAGTACTATTCACAATAGTATTAGGTGTATTTACGCAATTCTTTGCCGGTATAACAGCCTTAATAGCTCTGGTGCCTTTCGTTGGTCCGTTAATTGTGAAAGTGTTGGCTATACCACTCTTTTGGCTTTTAAATGGTCTTGGCTATTTTGTTTCTATATTTGCCATTAAAAAAGGTTATTCACGTGAATTAGTTGGTAGCCGTGTATTGACATTTGCTGTGTTAGTAGGACTTGTGCTTGGCTATATAATTGGACATATAATACCAATTCGATGAATATCTTAATAATACAAGGACCAAACCTTAACTTGATTGGTGTTAAATCAGCAAAACAAAGAAAGCGAGTTACACTCGATAAAATTAACAAAGGAATTCGCAGATATATCCGCGAGAAAGATATTACAGTAAAGATTTACCAAACTCACAGTATTGAAAAAACCGTAACTCTTCTGCAACGCAATCGCAATTGGGCAAATGGAATAATAATTGCACCAGGAGTTTGGAGTACCTACGAAGCTATTTTAGTAGACACCCTACAGCTTATTGAAGTACCAGCTATTGAAGTATATGATAAAGATGGTAAGAACGCTTATGCAAACAAATCTTTATTATCTACAATCTGTATAAAAAAGATTGTTTCTCCTGCCGAGGAGATATTTGTTAAAGCCGTTCAATTCCTAGAAAAATCTTAACTAGAATTGCGGTTGGACTACAGCTAACTTCAGTATTTTTTCTCCTTGTTCGGTTTCTATATGCACTAAATACATTCCACTTGAAACAGGTTTAGTATGATAATCACGTACATCCCAAACCTCATACTGAGTATCATTATTGTGTTCTATCTTTCGTATAAGTTTTCCTGTAAGATCAAATATCCGGATTATACACTTTCCTTCTTCAGGTAAATGCGTAAAATGAATTTGTCTGTCATCAGCGCTCTTTTCTTCGGGATTATACCCAAAGTATGGATTGGGCCACACTTTAATTTTACTTGGGTCATATTCAATTGTTTTACCAACTAATGAAGCTGTTGAAAATGTAAATTCATCATCTGACGTGTTAGGTTTTGTGGTGACAATTCTAAATACCGTTCCTGTTTCAGGTTCAGGTTCAAGAGCGTTATAATTTGGATGATTGGCTACATCACCACCATTCCAATTCATGAATACCAATCGCGAGAACACATTCCAAGAATCCATAGATCCACCGGGATCATTATCGCCTGGTTGACCATACCAAGCATTAACATTGCTACCATCAGGTAAAACATTTGCAAAGAAATCATCATGACCTTGTGTACCGTATTTATCATTGGTTGGTGCGTGTACATAAATACGATCGGTATAAGGATCATTGTCGCCACCAGATGTTTCATGGTCAAAGGGTGTCAATCCCCACTCGCCATCTCCATCATCATCCAATACCCATGATATTAATTGATAATCATCGCTTTGGTCGTCGAGAGTTCCGATACCAATATTCCACCATTCAAAAGGAACATCATGAATTCCTGTTCCATCCCAATCATCAAATGATTTGCCTTGTCCGGTAAAACGGCATTCGTAATCATAGGATAAAAGTGCTGCTAGTCCTTGATTTGAAGAACCGTAGCCACCAGAAAACACTACGACAGAACCATAAAATGTTGCAACACCCCCCGGACCATATCCTGGATGCGTATTTAGCACCCAAGTAGAACCATTGGTTTGTTGACCTTCATATTCACCATTTGCTACCAACCAGTCAGGATATCGCCAATATGGTAAACCATCAACCTGAGGATTAATTGGTCCATTAGCATTTGCCACAACTGCTACAGACTTAATATCGGGTTTTGGACCGTAAACATTTATTCTTAATCCTTCAACTATGGGATTGGCAACATACCCTAAAGTATCTCCAGTTAATAGATTTATATTATTAAGCAATGGCTGATTGCTTAAAACTATCTCGCCTGTTGTAGTATTCGTAAGATCCCAATTTGTTATGCCCATCGTTTCTGTTCCAACAAGTAAATCATCGTTAAAGGTTACCTTATATGAATCACCAGTAACTTGAGTTGGATCTATCACAGTAACAAAAACTGAGCCATCGCCAGCTCCTTTAGCATGCTCGGCTCCAAAATAATAGCCATATTGAACAGTATCGCTATTGGCAGACCAAATATTTGGTGTTTGAGGACGTACAGCAATTATTTCTTTAGAGCTCTCAAGTGTTTTGGGAATACCATACGGATTGTAACCGTAAGCAGCTACTGCAAAATAATACTCGTGATTCAATATTAAATTTGAATTATTTTTTAAAGCATCCTCGGTTATTTGGATACTGTGATTCAAGCCTGAATCACTACCTTCTTGAACATAAATATTTATATATTTTCCATACTCAGTAGAAAATATATCATCGGTAATTTTTCTGATTCCATTAATCTTGTCAAAGGTTGCTATGCGCTCCATTTCACCGAATTCAATAGGAGATTTTAATTGATAAATATTGTATCCCTCAAATTCATAGTAGGTAAAGTCGCCGGTAACGGGATCTATATCGATAATGTCTTCAGCTTTATATGCTTCCGCCACATTGTCCCATGTTAAAATTATTTGGTCGTCAAGACTTGTTGCGGTTACTTGAGGCTTGGGGGCAGGAACGATGTTCTAAACCTGTTATCATAATAATACTGAGCAATTATATCTACTTCTTTCAACTTTAAATATGAATCAAGCGGGTCTCCATCGGCTGCCATGAATACGGCAAATACTACTTCCTGACTATCCCCGGGAGCCATATAAAACGGACCGGAGTTCATCAAGAATCTTCTGTCATGGGATGACCAAAAGTCTTGATCAACAATTTCATTATCCAAATTATCTATATTTTTAGTAGGATCCCCGGGAAGAGTATATGCACTACCTCCAGTGTACATATCATCAATTTTTGTTCCGTTATTATTTAACCCTTTCATCAAATTATATGCTTCCATTGCTGAATTGGGTTCACCAAATATATTATCTCCCACATTCCAACGCTTCAATAGTCCAGCAAAGGAGGTCATTTGCAAATTTTTATAATTCGGTATCTCTCTTCCGAATGCGTAAGCAGTTTCCCCGTTAGCCGGGACAATAGGTCCTTGGAAAAAATCGTAACCTACCGCAGGAGTTCCATCAATATAATTGGCGAAGTCATGATCATCACCGTCATTATAACAAATACCCATACCAAGTGTTGTATCACAGCCAACAAAATCATCGGCTGCATCACCTAGGTCAGGGTCAGACCATAATCCAACGTACATTTCATCAATCGGGTCATCGCCTTTGTTGATAATAAGGTCTTTGATAAACATCATATCACCCAATGCATCCGAACGGTCAAAACCAAAGATAGTTCTTTGCACTTCAACACCCAATGGCGCAGTGTGGAAAACCGTATGGAGTGAATCTAACCCATCGTTCATAACCATCCAAATAACCTGATCACCAATAAAATCCGGATGGTCGGGACCAAAGGGAAGCGGCTCATATTCGCCATTCTCATTTTCATCAACCCACGGTGCACCTAATGCCACGGGCCAATTTTGAATATCTGTGTTATTAATAGGATCGGCGAGATCACGTTTACTTACTTTATATATCTTATATTTTGGATTAGCATGATCAGCACCCCACGGCCCACTTGCATATTCCCCGGCATATTCCCCTGCCGACACTCGCACTTCACCATATACTCTACCACCCAGCCATACTCCAGATGCAAACACAGTTTGACCGCCATGTTGATAACCCCACGGACCAACGTATATATAGTCTTTAGGCCAGGTAAGTCCGCTCCGTCCTGAAATATTGTGACTAACAAACATACCATTATTTTCCATATCGCAATCAATGCGGTTGCCATCAAAATTATTAGACGACTGAATCGTTGGTTTTTGTATTTGCGTATTTCCTTTACTATCTTTGTTTTCAGCATTCAGTATTGCTAATAAGATAAGTAATAGTACTAATAATGCTTTGAATTTATTCTTTTTCATGATTGTGGTTGAATTATTGCTATTTTTATTATTTTATTACCTTGTTCAGTTTCTATATGTACAATGTACATCCCGCTTGGTACCGGGTTGGAATGATAATCGCGAACATCCCATATTTCAAACTGAGTCCCATTGTTATGCTCTATTTTTCTAACCATTGTTCCTGATAAGTCAAAAACTCGCAAAACACATTTTCCTTCTTCAGGTAAATGCGTAAAATGAATTTGTCTGTCATCAGCGCTCTTTTCTTCAGGATTATACCCAAAGTATGGATTTGGCCATACATTTATATTCTC
>JAUXHY010000271.1 GCA_030621275.1 bacterium
TGGCAACGAAGTTAAAAATTATTTATATCCAATTCAATCATACTTAATCATATTTTTCCAAAGAAATTCAATGTTTTTAACTAATTCCTAAAATCGTATCTTTTACTATGGAATTATCAAGAATAAATATATATGGACGCCTACGCGATTTTAATGTTCTTGCTTCGATTCTCGATGAAATATTCAGTGATGAAAAAGATTTAAATAAATTGATTACTGCATGGCAGGCTTTGAAAAAAGATGATTTTACAGATGATAAAACTGCTAATGAAATTGCTAAGATATTCTTTAAAGAATTAAATTTATCTGATGAATAAAAAAAGGGCTGATTATTCAGCCCTTTTCTCCGAGCGGGAGACGAGGGTCGAACTCGCGACAACCACGTTGGCAACGTGGAGCTCTACCACTGAGCTACTCCCGCATAAATCATTTAAATACACTTAAAAACAGCGGGGAAATGTAAAGCAAAAAAGACACTTTATTCAAATTATTTTGAATAATTCTATCACACACAATATATCAATTTATTGATTCTTCACTTCTTCTAATACATTGTCAATAAATGACTGCATTTCCTGATCAAATTCTATATTTTTTGGCATTGCAACAATTTTAATTTCACTTGTGTTAACTATTTTACTGAGGTTGTCTTCAAGTTCCGTTACTTGATTTTCATAATATTTAATTTGTGCTAATATTGCAGGTTTATCAGCATATTTTTCTTCAATAGTTTGATTTCCTTCTGTTGTCTTTAACCGGATTAATTGCCGTACAATATTTGATAAACGAGTTTGGTGTGCCGAGATATCCGCAATTTGTTTTTTATTATCTTTTATTGTTGTTTTTATTTCGGCTAAGTACTTCCCATTTATGCCAAAAGTATAGAATATAGGATATCCTTCTTGTTGCGGAACCGTACTTCGTGTATTGCTAATTGCTCTGCTAAGATAAACATAGTCTGCATCCTTGAAAGAATCTAAAATCATATTTTTTTGATTAATATTACCATTAACCAACATAATTAAAATATCAACCTTATCCCTTAATTCATTAATATATTTTTGACCTGCTTCCAAATAATTTTTCTTATGTAGCTCAGTGACATTTTGTGACAAATAATCGGTTACACCGATAATACCGATTTCTAGTTTATTTCGCTTAATTATTACATACGGTTTAAATGCTAAATCACCGGTTTTTGTTACTAGTAAATTTGCGGATAAAAACGGTATTTTTGAATTTTCCTCTAAAGATTTTAAAAATTTATATCCAGCGACTAAATCATATTCTCCGATATTCAATGCATCACAACTGACTTTTTCATATCCTTCTAAAAAGGCCTTTGCTTTGTATTTTACACTTGGAATATCTAATAATGGATATTGTGGACGAGAAAAAAGTGCATCACCGGCATCTAAAATAATTGGATTTACATTATTGTTTTTTAAAGTGTTAATGTAAGATAACTTTCTGGACAGACCGCCCATTTTGTTGGATCCTCATCCACATAGGTTAAATTCAGCACGAACGTTTCCCGTGACAATAAATGTAACGCTTTTTTCCTTTGCCGATTTTGCAAAAGCGAAAGATGATATTAATAAAAATAATGAAATAATAAATACTTTAAACTTCATGTTTTATCCTCTTTTAACATCAATTAATTTTTTACCCACCACTTAATTTTGCAAAATACCCTAAATCATTGAGAATTTTCAACAATTTTTGTCTATCCTTTGTTTGAATCATTATTTCCCCGGCTTTCACCGATCCACCTACGCCACATCGCTTCTTTACCACTTTACTTAAATCTTTTAATTCACCCTCAGTTCCAATAAATCCCCGAATAATACTCACTATCTTATTACCGGGTCGTTTCTCAATCCAAATTCTAAGATTTTGCTTTGTAGATTCAATAACATCAATAATTTCTTTTTCTTCTTCAGCAGAATAATTTGGATCAGTGGAATATACAATTCTATCTTTCATTACTAAAATAATTCAACTTGCGAAGTTTCTTCATTTTCAAAATTACTTACTCCTACTCCGAGTAACCGAATTGGTTTTTTGTCCGCCCATGAATAAATAAATAATTCCTTTACCAAATCTGTTATTATATCAAGTGAATCGGTTTGTTCCGAAAGTGACTTTTGAGCAGTGTGTGTATCAAAATCATAATATCGCAGTTTTATAAATACGCGCCTTGTTGAGAGTTTTTTATCATGTAATCTACTAACAACTTTTTCACATAATTGCGTTAATACCATTATCAATTCGTTTTTCGAACTAATATCTTTCGCAAAAGTTCTTTCATTACTTATTGATTTTATTTCTCGTGAAACTTGAATCGGTCGATTATCAATACCCTGCGACCATTGAGCCATAACAGATCCGATCTTACCAAATTTTGCTTCTAAAATATTGACCGGTATTTTTGATAGATCACGGATGGTATTTACATTCATTTCAGACAATTTCTCAGCCATTTTGGGGCCAATACCGGATATTATTTGTGGTTTTAATTGCGCTAAAAATGATTTTTCTTCTCCCGGTAATACAACAGTCAATCCATTTGGTTTATCAAAATC
>JAUXHY010000050.1 GCA_030621275.1 bacterium
TCACAACCAAATGACTTTGAATTTATTAACGTGGGTGAACAAGTAGCATTAGCCTACAGTTTACAGAACAAATTCATTGTTGCTATGAATGGTGACTTTGAAAAGGATTTGGAGATTGATTTACCAAGTGGCGAGTGGAAAGTATTGGTAGATTGTGAAAAAGTAGATTTACTAAATAACGGGATATTGTCAGAAAAATTGTCTGTTAAACCGACAAGTGGAATTGTACTAATTAAGAATTAATCTATTTTAATAGCAACATCTTCTTGGTCAAAGTCTTATCTCCATAGGTTAGTGTATAGAAATATATACCATTTGGTAGGGAATAGGCATGCCTATTCCCTACATTAAATTCTACACTGTACTCCCCTAATGATTGGGGTTCATTTACTAATGTAGCAATCTCATTACCAAGGATATTATAAACTTTTAATGTAACACATCCCCCCGTTTCGCTGTCCCCCTTTGAAGGGGGATTAAGGGGGATGTTATATTTAATTGTTGTAATAGGATTAAACGGATTTGGATAATTCTGTAATAATGAAAATGATAATGGTTTACTACTATCATCACTATTTTCACTTTCTACAGCTAACAAATGTTTATTTGTAAATATCCTAAACTCTCCCGGTACTAATTCAATTTCCGACTGATTATCTCCTTCAGCAATTTCGGTACTATTCAAATCATCGTACCAAGTAGTGGTATAGAAAAATTCAGGATTAATCGTTTGCGTTGTGATTCCGAAATTCCCAATGATTATTGCATGTGTTGTTGAATCAGATCCAGCTGCAGAGAGCTTTATTCTCTTTAATCCACTCGTATCATTTAAACAAAGATCAACCTGAGTGTTTGGACTTGTAAATACTTTATTTTTTTTGCGTAATTCTATTATCTTTGAATAAAAATCATATAATGCTTTTCGGTCAGGATCATCAAAGTAATCCCAGCGGATTGGCTTCTCCCCCACTCTACCATTATAATTAATTGAGAAATCATAGCCCAATTCTCCGAACTGCCAAATCATTTTCGGTCCGGGTAAAGTAAAGAAAAATGCCGCCGCTAATTTTTGCCGATCTAAAGCGGTTGCCAGATTCTTGATATCATAATCACCTGAAGAATTCCCAAAATTAATATTTTTATACATTAATCGTTCTTCATCATGGCTTTCCATGTAGGTCACCAAGTTTGGCTCTGCCCAACTTCGACTTTTATAATAACCCCCTGAAAAGTCGGAATCGTTATAGTAACCCATCGTAGCTTGGTTATAATTATGATTAGAATTTCCCCATAGCATAAATCCGTGATCTGCTAATTCCTCCTCTTCATAATTATCGGCAAAATGTTCTAAAATTAAATAATTTGTAGAATCATAACTCCAAACTTCATTGGCAATCCGCTCTAAAATCGCGATGCGCGATACATCGTAGGATGTCCCCTCACCAGGTTTATTGGTCAATCCTTTTGTAAAATCTAATCGGAAACCATCCATATCATATTCCTCAATCCAGTAACGCAAAACACGATCGACGAAGGCGTTAGTATGCACACTTTCATGATTGAAATCATAACCCCAAGAATATACGTTATTCGGTGATTGAACATTATACCAAGGGTTATTTGCCGCAGGACGATTGTTGACGCTATCCCAATATAACCTCACAAATGGCGATTGTCCATAAGAATGATTTAATACAATATCCTGAATTACAGCAATTCCGCGTCTATGACATTCATCAATAAACGTTTTTAAATCATTTTTAGTACCATAATATTTATCTGGTGCAAAGTAGAATGATGGATTATATCCCCAACTTGAATTACCTTCAAATTCGTTGATAGGCATTAATTCGATTGCGTTAATTCCCAAGCTATCAAGATAATTCAATTTTGTCATTACCGCTGAATAATCGTGCTCATCAATAAAATCACGAATCAATAATTCATAGATCACCAAATCTTTTTGTTCCGGTCTTGTGAAGTCATCATTATTTTGCCATTGATATTCCGATTGATTGGTTTGAAATATAGATACAGCATGATCAGTCTTATTATTAGGATAGCTCTTTAAATTTGGGTACGTACTTGATGGTATATTATTATCATTCCAAGGATCTAATATTTTATCCGTGTATGGATCAGCAATCCTAATTTCTCCATCTATTAAATATTGAAAAGCATATTCCATTCCGGGCACTAAATCCGTTAGAGTAATCCACCATAATGTACTATCAGCATCAGGTTGATACATGTTCATTGCGTAGTCATTATCAACTTTCCACTCATTGATATCACCAATAATGTAAACAAATTCTTTATATGGCGCAAAAAGCGCCAATGTTACTGTTGTATTATTAATATAGTTAATACCCGGTTTTATACCATTTGGTGAAACTTGGCTGACTTGATCCGGTCGAACAACTATCGCAAATTTTATAGTATCGGTTATACCATTTACATCTTTACCAATACATCTTAGTTCATATTCCTCAGGTGGGTATATTGTTGTATCAAAATCATATTTTAGTGTATCATTATTTGTTTCTGAGACTTCTACATCATCAATAAATAGGAAAAGTGAATCAGCATTAACACCGTCTGTAACTGTGGTAATCACGATAGTTATTACTTCATTTTGTGCTGCAAACACAGGAGAACGCAATGGATCACCATAGGGATTCTCCACTTCCGGTGAGACAACAACTACAGATAATCCCTCAGAATAAACATCAAAATGCCAATCTTCACCGAAACCACCATTATTATCCCAAGTCCCTGCCGAATAATCAATTATATTATCGGTGAATGCAAAATCAATTATCGATACATTTTGCGGAATTGACAGCTCATATTTCCACAATCCCGTTGATTGAGATTTTGTCATCGCATAATCATTAACAGTTCCAGTACTCCATCCATCAAATCCAAGATGTAAGTAAACCGGATTTGTTACGACTGGCAGAATATTCCTATTTTCTAAATTATAATAGATAGTTACCTGACCGCCCTGAATCGGATTTGTTGGTTCCAAATATACGTCTTGCGCACCAGCAAAACTGAAAAGAAACAGAATTAATATTATAGCGCCATGGCGCTTGAAATGTTGAATTTCCTTTAACACATTAACACTTTAGCACGTTTTACTTTACTTTAACTTCCATAGATAAGTGTTTGTACCAACTGAAATAAAGTGTTGTTGTTAAAATCGCTAATAAAATTCCAAGTATAGTAACGCTTGTCCAATTTTTGAACATAATACTCATCATAAATAGGAAGAATACTATTTGCCATGGAACTGCTATAAATGTAGAGAAAATATCACGTTTATTTTCACTGTCAATTGCAATAATATCATCCTTAGCTAATTTATTTTTGAATCTGTTCCACGTTCCAAACGGACGTGTTATATTATAGAACTTAGTAAGCGTTTTTTCATCGGTCGGCGTTGTAAATAATGTGCCAAAAATCGTACCAAACAATGATGAAGATGAAGCAACTGCAAACATTGCATATTCGGTTGTACCTTCCGGTGCTATTGCTTTAAAAATGATTGCGGCAATCATACCGGAGACCATTCCTATCGCAAAGCCCCAACCGTTCATACGCGACCAATACCAACGCAGTAACATTGGTATTAACATACCGGAGCCGATACTCATTGTTATCCATCCCCAAACAGAATTAATATTTTTGAATATTAACATCAAACCTAAACCAAATATCACGATAATGATAGATGCCATGTAACTATGCCTCATCAATTGTTTATGGGATGCCTTTGGATTAATATAAAGTTGATAAATATCTTTTACCCAATAAGCTGCTCCGGCATTCACGGTTGAATCAAAGGTTGACATTCCCGCAGCCATTAAACCGGCTACTAAAAATCCTTTCACGCCAATTGGCAAAGTGTTTACAACAGCAGGCAAAACGAGTTCAGGATCACTAATTTGACTTCCAAGCGATACCCCAATTACGGCAATTGCACCGATAAATATCCAACGGAATGACAATAAGAATATCCAGAAAGCACTTAATAATCCCGCTTCACGATCATTACGTGCAGCAAAGTACCTTTGTAACATATAATTACCGGTTCCTCCGGAACCTTCCAATACTACTTTCAAGATGTAAAACGATATCGCAATCCCAAATAAATTATAAATTGAATATTGCGAAGCCTGATCTATATCCAATTTGGTAGCCGGTAACACACTTGTCCATTCTTTTAGCGTTGTTGTATAACGCTCAAATCCTCCATCAAAAAGTGGTAATGAAATACTGAATTCTTCCGGTAGTGTAATTGCAAAAGCTTTCGATGCCATATATAAAATTGCACCAAAAATTAAGAAACCTTGGAACACATCTGTCCAAACAACTCCATACAATCCTGAAGCCACGGTGTAAATCATCGCTACAGCGATTAAAATTGCGGCCGCCCAAAATTCGGATGGTAAACCAAGATAATTATGCAAACCTAAGAATGAATCAAGAAATTTTCCGCCACCAAGCGCAAAATATGTTACCATTGCAATTGTCATAATAATTGAGGCAATTGCTGTAATTAGACGAGCAGCCTGCCCCTGAGTTCCTTTGCCGAATCTTAGCTCCATCCATTCAGCTAAAGTCATCGCTCCTGAGCGACGATTCCACTTGCCCATGTAAATCATTAAAAAAGCCATAATTAGAGTTACACCACCGCGTAGTTCAATATAAAATCCTTTCACACCTAAGGCGTAAATCAACGCGGCAATGATCATTGTTCCACTAATATCCAAATTGGAGGACATACCGGAAGACGCTAAAGCCCACCATGGCATATTTCTATTACCAAGGAAATATGAATCAATTCCGCGTGATGCCTTACGTTGTAAATATAAACCAATTGACACAATAGCGGTTAAATATAAAGCTACAATTCCATAATCAATTCCGTGCATAATAACTCCTTTTTATTTTTTTCCCACCCGCCTACGCCAAGGCTACGGCGGACAGACAAAAATCACAGAGAAAATCTTATTTTAAATTTATAATATTAATTATCATTCCTGCACCGGTAGAAATCCAATTTTTATATTGATTCCGGATATTTGGCTAAAGCCAAATTCCGGAATGACAGATTTATTTTTTCGTTTTCTTCGTTTATTTCGTTGTTAACTGTTTTTCAATATTCAAGTCGCTGACCAACCATCCGGTATTTCAGTTCTGGTTGGGACTACTATTATACCATTTCTAATAACACAATATTCCAAATCAGCTTCTTCAATTTCATTACGGTTTTCTAAAATTACATTTTTACCAATTTTAACATTTTTGTCAATAATTGCTCTTTTGATTACCGTATTTTCACCAATACCACCTGGTGCACTAGCGCCAGAACCATCATTAGTATAAAAGTCTGCTCCATTGTGGACTACATGATCTAATACAACATTATCACTAATAATACTACGGATCCCAACTATTGACCGATTTATTTTCGCTTTACCAATACGGCATCCTTCATTTATTATTGATAATCTAATGTCGGCACCTTCAATCTTGCTGCCCGGCAAAAATCGCGGATGCGTAAATAAACGACTATTAGTATCGTAAAAATTAAATTCAGGAACATGGTCTGTTAAAGCAATGTTTGCATCATAATATGCTCCAATTGTACCAATATCTTCCCAAGTACCATCAAATTTGTATGCGACTGTCTTAAATTCTTTCATCGTTGCCGGAATAATATTTTTACCAAAGTCATTACCATCAAATTTCAATGCTTTATCCAATACCTCTTTCTTAAAGATATAAATTCCCATAGATGCTAAAACATATTCACCTAATTCAGATTTTTTAATATACGGTTTTAGTTTATCAACACTTGGTTTTTCGATGAAATCGGTTATTTTATTTGAGCTGTCCGTAGCCATAATTCCAAAACGATCTGCATCTTCAAGTGGAATTGGGATTGTGGCAATCGTCAAATCAGCATTAGACTTTTTATGGAATTCGTAGAATTTTCGGTAATCCATATTATACAAATGGTCACCGGCTAAAATTATAAAATCAGAAGAGGGCATTTTGCCAAATCGACTCCAATATGCCCTTACAGCATCAGCAGTACCTTGAAACCAATCACTGCTTGCTAATGTTTGTTGTGCAGCAAGAATTTCGATTATTCCTTCGGTAAACATATCAAATTTGTACGTTTGGAAAATATGTCTATGCAAAGAAGCAGTATTAACCTGTGTAAGTATAAAAATATTTTTAATGCGTGAATTAATGCAATTACTCACCGGTATATCAATTAATCGATATTTTCCACCGAATAAGACAGCCGGCTTTGCACGATGTTCGGTAAGTGGCCATAAACGTTCACCTTTACCGCCACCCATAATTATTGCAGAAAGATTTCGTTCAATATTCATGATTAATTTTCCTCCAAAATCTGTTTATATAAATTAAGATATTTTTGGGCAGAGTTTGACCATGAAAAATCCTTATTCATAGCATTATTTACCAACTTCTTCCACAATTTTTTATCTTGATACATTTTTGCCGTTTTCTGCACAGTTTTAATCAATTCTTTAGATGTATAGCGGTAAAAAATGAAACCATCGCCATTTTTTCCATCCCAATCGGTAACCGTATCGGCTAAACCGCCTGTGTTAAAAACAATTGGAATTGTGCCGTAGCGCAAGCTATAAATCTGATTTAACCCGCACGGTTCATAGCGTGATGGCATAAGAAACATATCCGCACCGGCTTCAATTAGATGTGCCATTTTTTCATCAAAATAATTGTGGAAACTAATTTGGTTTGGATATTTTTTTGCAGCTTTTTTCAATGCGAAAGAGATTTTTGCATTTCCAGTTCCTAAAATCACCAGCTTGGCGCCGGTTGCGATAATCTCCTCAATTGTGTTAAGTATTAAGTAAAATCCTTTAGTTGTAACTAAGCGCGACACCATTCCAATTACCGGTTGGGTGGAATATTTCCAATTACATTTTTTTAACAAAACCCGCTTGTTTTTAGTTTTCCCCGAAATTGATTTGAGTGAAAAATGATCTTCCAATAATGTATCAGTTTGCGGATCCCAAATAGAATAATCAGCCCCATTAATTATTCCGCTGAATTTATCTTTATTCGCAATTAGTAAATTTCTTAATCCAAATGACAATTTTTCTTTCTTCAATAATTCATTAGCATAATTTGGACTTACCGTATTTAATGCACCACAATATTCAATTCCAATTGATAAGGAATTAAAGCTTTTGCGCCGTCTATCCCTATTTTGAAAATCAATGGGGCGCAAAAGCTGCGCTTCAGCAAAACTAAATAACCCTTGATATTCAGCATTATGGATTGTCAACAATGACGGAATATTGATTTTTCTATTTTTCAACATCCAAGGGATTAATGCTGTGTGGTGATCGTTACAATGAATCAGTTTGGTAGAAAATAGATTTCTGTCAATTAAATCTATAACTATATATTGTAAAAATAAATATCGTTCAAAATTATCCGTAAATCCTTCACCGGTTTCATCAGTATATATTCCGGTTCGATTGAAAATATAATCGTTTTTAACGAAGAAAATATCAACACCGCTGTCATCTATATAT
>JAUXHY010000020.1 GCA_030621275.1 bacterium
TTTTTAAATCGCTTGATATAAAAGGATTCAGAAAAGGTTAAAAAGTTCGAGTTTGGCATGCTGGTGGGGAGCAATCTATAACCCTGCGCGTGCTGGGTTATTTTTTTAATGAAAAACTATGAATATTGAACATATGAATAATATTGAATTTAATAGCTTAAGGTTAGCCGATCCGGTTCTAAAAGCGGTAATTGAACTTGGTTATGAATCACCATCACCAATCCAAACTCAAGCAATTCCCATCCTAATGAAAGGGTTCGACCTTGTGGGTCAAGCTCAAACCGGAACGGGAAAAACTGCAGCTTTTGCCTTGCCACTACTTTCACGAATTGATCCAAAAATTAAAAACCCTCAAGTGTTGGTGCTTACGCCAACAAGAGAGTTGGCGATTCAGGTTGCAGAAGCATTTCAAGGTTACGCATCCTACCTAAAGAATTTCCATATCTTGCCTATCTATGGTGGGCAGAGTTATACTGGACAATTAAGGCAGCTGAAACGAGGTGTTCAAGTTGTAGTCGGTACACCGGGACGAGTTATGGACCATATGCGCCGTGGTACACTAAATCTTGATGCTATTTCGACTTTAGTACTGGATGAGGCTGATGAAATGCTACGTATGGGATTTCTCGATGATGTAGAATGGATTTTAGAGCAAACTCCCAAAGATCGACAGATTGCTTTATTTTCCGCGACGATGCCGGTAGCAATTCGTAGAATTGCAAAAAAATATTTACATGATCCACATGAAGTCACAATAAAGACAAAAACTTCCACTGTTGAAACCACCAATCAACGCTACTGGATGGTGAGTGGTCATCACAAACTGGACGCACTAACACGAATACTAGAAGCAGAAGTTTTTGATGCGATTCTTATTTTTGTTCGCACCAAAGTAAGTACAACTGAGCTTTCTGAGAAACTGGAAGCTAGAGGCTATGCTTCAGAACCGCTTAACGGTGACATTAGACAACGTCAGAGGGAACTTACAATTGAACGTCTAAAATCAGGTAAAATAAACATCCTCGTAGCTACTGATGTAGCCGCTCGTGGACTGGATGTCGATCGTATAAGTCATGTAATCAATTATGATATTCCATATGATACGGAGGGGTATGTTCATCGTATTGGTCGCACAGGCCGAATGGGACGAAAAGGAGAAGCTATTATGTTCGTTGCTCCCCGGGAAAAACGATTACTTCGTGCTATTGAAAAAGCCACTAACCAAAAAATTGGATTGATGAAACTGCCCACAGCTGCTGACATCAATAGTAAACGAATTGAACGTTTCAAAGATCGGATTACCCAAACATTGGACTCAGACGATCTTGAGCAGTACGCTCAAATTATTGATCAATACCGCATAGAAACAAATGTGCCATCCATAGAGATTGCGGCCGCCCTGGCAAAACTTCTTCAAGGAGACATCTCTTTGTTACTTAATCAGAAACAAGAAATGGCATTAGAAAAATCGATACATGAAAAACCTGACAGGTGTAGGCATCGTGATGATAGAAGGAGCAACCAAGGCAAAAAACAGCGTAAGCAATCTACTCAATCTGTTATTGGAATGGAGAGCTATAAAATTTCAGTCGGATATTCACACGGTGTTAAACCTGGTAATATTGTTGGTGCTATCACCAACGAGATTGATTTAGATAGTAAATATATCGGTCGAATAGAAATATTAGAGGAATTCAGTGTTATTGATTTACCTGAAGGAATGCCACGAGACGTGCTTAACTTGTTACAGAAAGTAGTCGTTTCTGGCCAACGTCTGAACATATCAAAATTCAAAAAAGAACGGTCAGGTAAAAATAGAAAAAGGGTTAAAACACAATCAAAAGGAAGAAGAAAAGGAAAAAAGAAGAACATTTCAAGAGACTAATTATGATACAAGCTCAGCTTTTGTCCAATTATTTTCCTTCATTAATTTGATATATATTAGAATAATGAATACATTTCATTATTCTATACTTCAAAACCTACTTTATATTATCAATATTAACATCGCAATACCCATATAAATGGATGCATATCTAAACATTGCAAAATTTGATTCTTTCGATGGTGATACAATAACCTGAATAGAAAAAATAATTAATAAAAAGGTGCTCAGCATTAAAATAACCATACCTGAGTTTGTAATATTTAATAGGTAAAAAACAAATATTAATATCGCCCCGGCGATAACATTAGACATCGCAATAAAGTATTGTGCTGATTTGAAACCGAATACATTTGGGAATGTCGGTACTCCCGCCAGCTTATAATCCTTTGAATGATTCATTGCTAATGTAAGTATATGAGTTGGTATCCATAAAAGTATTGCTAAAGCTAATAGAATTCCGGGTAAGTCTACTGTACCAACTGCTAAAACTCTACCGGCAAGAATCGGCATCCCACCTGATAATCCTCCAAATACAATTGATAAAGGTGATCGACGTTTTAACCAAAAAGTATAGATTACCAAATCAAAGAATAGACCAAGAAATACTACTACAGCAAAAACAACCGAAATGAATAAGTTAATTGCCATACCAACTGCTATAAGAACGATACCGAACATTGTTGCATCAAAGTCGGACAGATTTCCTGAAGGAAGGGGACGTTTTTTTGTGCGTGACATGATAGAATCAATATCATGATCGAAAACCATATTTATAGCCGTGGTGCCACTAACTACTAATAATAATCCTATCATAGCTGAAAATACCATGATGAAGGAATAATCATTATTTGGTGCACTGCGATAACCTGCAATTGCAGTAAGTAATAATAACCCTGTTTGAGGAGTTTTGATCAATTGGATATAAAACCTGGTTAACTTTAGCATATAAATTGTATTCTTACCTTTATATTATAAATTATAATGTTTCTCTTATATTTCTCAATTTATTAATGATATAATTGAATAACAAAAATTATATTTTGTATCTGCCAAATTTCTACTAATAAATGAATTATGCGGTTAATCTTAATCTTTGTTCTTTTTCCGAGCCTTGTATTTATTCCACCAATAATTTGTATCAATCACTATATTTAAAGAGAAATTATTTTCAACGTCATCGTCTTGTATTTTCCCATCTCCATTTGTATCTTGAAATTGTTGTCTGTAACGTATATCAACACGAATGGCCACGTGTGGTTGAGTAGATACTTTGAACCCCCATATTTGTCCATCAGTTCGTTCTTTGAATATTTTATCAAAATCTTTATTGTCCATAAAAAATGAATAACTTCTTAAATATTCGGAAAAACTGTATCGACTTTTCAATGATATATAAACATGTCTATTAAAAGCATCATCTCTATTTACTTCGCGATATTTTGTTTTTAGAGTTAATCTCTTTGCTAAACGTAAATTGAAAAATGTATTCCAACCAGTATACCAACCTTCTCTATCATCTTGATAATTGATATCGCGAGTTATTAAATAATATTCGTCGTCTTCATTTTTGATAAATCGCGCTTTTTTATATTCATAACTACGATCGAAAATCGACGGTCTAAAATCGTGACTCTGAAAATCAGCACCAATACCTACATCAAATATATTATTACCAATATATAAATTTGGAAACGAAATTCCCATTCCTGGAGTAGTTAAAAATGCTATATCACCGGTTATGTAAACATCAGAACCTGCAATGTTTGCCACTTGATATTTCGCTCCTAAACCAAACGTGTGAAGTTGAGTACCTTCAATATTGTTTAAACTTATTAGATCATTTGTATAGGTAGTGTCATTATCTACAATGATTGTTTCATTTGGATAATTTACAATGCTATCCTGAGGATCAATCTTGTCGGGGTAGGAATCATGGTCACTATCAAGTACGTTTGAGTATTGATTAAAATCACCAACATAAGTAAAATCAGCATAGAATTTTTTAGAAACTCTTTTATTGAAGTAAATACCTCCAATCCTTGGTCTAGTCAAATCATTTAGGAATAGATTTGTCATAAAGTTGCGATTACCGGCTTTTATTTGAACACCGGTTAAATTTTCAAATGGTAATATCACTGTATTATTGTAATTATCGACTAAATATCCTCGACCGAATTCAAGTTTTTCTATCATTCCAATTCGAAAGAATAGTGGATCAGAAGGATGAAATATTTGCAGATGGTGAATGTTATTAACTATATCCTGCCATTCATCCCAATTTTTTGTATAGAATCCCGCACTCGGTGATATTGCAATCCATAGATTATAAACTAGTTCAAATTCCTGCATTCTCAATTTTAAATAACTACCGGCGTGGAAATATGAATCTGATCTGTAACTAGCATTCCCCGTTTTTTCCTTTGTTGAAAATTTGAACTCTTTATATCGCTTACTTGGTAAACTAAACTCCTTTTGCAGTGATGGGAGATCGTACTGATATATGAGTGACAGTATATATTTACCATCTCGACGAGTTTCACTTATGAAATCCTTGTTAACTAAGAGATAGTCTGTCGTGGGATAAAAGACTCCATTTGATAAAACCTTATCATGGTAATTTATATTCACTTTAATATTTTTTCTACCAATAAAACCAATTGATCCTTTTTCTATTACAACATTATAACAAAATGTGTTGATTTCATCTTCTCTATGCATGATTATTGTACCGTCCAATATTCGAAGGTATGAATCTGACCGGTCGATTAATATTTTTGACTCAGGCAAGAGTTCCAAAAGGGTTTCTTCACAAATTAATATAAACGTTTTTTCTTTACCGGAGGCTATATACAAATCATCTGATAATCTTTTACCCAGTTTAAGATTTTTTACAGTAATACTATCACCTTCGAGCTTATAGGCAGAAGTTGAAGGACCATAGATAAATGCAGGTAAGCTCCGGCCTTGAGCAAATAATAGATTTAAAACAAAAAAGGATAGGACGATAGTTCTTTTTGCCATTACTACTCCTAAATAAAATTATGAGTTTACTATAATGTCGAATTAGACTATATTAATTTAGTAATAGAAAATGGTAGTCCAGTGTTCAAAAGTTGTACTATTTATAATAATATATTTATATTAAATTTTACTTGGAGGAAAATCCTATGCAAAAATATCTTAAGTATCTAATTAGTATTTTTATATTTATTTCTTTCCTAATTGCTCAAGTCAATGAAGGGATGGTAAAGTTTAATTTGGGAGAACACAATGCCCTAAAATTAAGATTAATTGATGTGGATAAAAAAATGGTGGAAGATGAATGGAAGCTTTATACTAAACCATATGGTAAGCCCGACAAGAAAAAAGGTGAGTTTATAACAAGGGGTGTGAACATGGTGGGAATATCCAATCCAGTTGATTGGTATGTGAAATTAGACAAGAATAAGAAAGATATCATTTTGAAATTATGCGTTATATCTAATGAAGAATTTCTTTCATCTTCCAACCAAAGTGGTAATTATGAAGTCATTGAAAATTATTTAGAATATTTTGTTTTTGTTGTTGATAAAGCTAAAGTGAACAAGGAATTTGAATCAGTGAAAAAGGCACTTGCGAGCTTACAAAAAAAATTAAAAAAACTTTCTGGAAACTTTGCTAGTAACCTTAAGTCTATCGAAAAATATACTAAAAAGATTAAAAGCGCAGAAAAAGACAATAAATCCAATTTGAAAAAACAGGCAGAAACAAAAGAAAATATATCTAAGCAAGGATTAATAGTGGAAGAAATTATAAGTAGTCCAACTGATTCCACTCAAGAAGGTGAAGTTTCACCTGAATACCAAGAAGCGAATGAAAAATTGTTAAAACTGCAAAAAAAATTGGGAAAATTGGGTGGTGAATATGAAGGTAATTTAAAATCAATTGATAAATCGATTAAAAAAATCGAAAAGGCAGAAAAAAACAATAAATCAAATTTAAAAGATCAAACAAAAATAAAAAAGCAAATAACCGAACAGGGGCAGTTAGTAGAAAAGCTTAGAAAGCAACTTGAATCTATGAGATAAATCCGGAGAATTAGTGGATAAAAAACCTTCAAAGAAAACTTTTTTTATATGTAATCCTGCGGCTGGTGCAGGGTTGGCACATGAAAGATGGTCAGAATTATATGATGAATTAATTGTGCATAATGTTGAATTTGATTATCAATTTACTACAATGCCAAAAAATGCAACAATAATAGCAAGTGATTTAATTGAGCGTGGCTATAATCGCATTGCAGTATTTGGTGGAGATGGAACTGTGAACGAAGTTTTGCAGGGAATTATGAAAAACAGTAAAGTTCCTGACCAATTAGAGTTGGTACTTATTCCGGCGGGGAGCAGTTGTGATTTTGCAAAAAAATATCCCAATAGTAAATCCAATATTGAATTGGTTTTATCGGACGATTTATTTGCTGTCGATATCGGTAAAATTGAATGTAATGACAGCAACGGTAATCCAGTGACAAATTATTTTATCAATAACTCCAGTATTGGTGTCATCAGTTTAGCAAATGAAAGATTCACTAAAAATACGGGGCTATTTAAATATATAAAAAGATGGAATGTTGATGCTGCGGCCATAATAGCTGGAATTAAAGCTATTGGTCAATTTAAACCTATTCCTTGCGAATTGCAATTCGATGAAGAAGAAGTACATTTTACAGAGATCACTAATATTACAGTTTTTAAAACACCATATTTTGGTGGTGGTATGTATTATAATGTTGAAACTAAACAAGATGATGGGAATCTTACAGTTGTTTTAGTTGATAGAACGTCTAAACTAAAATTGTTAGGATTAATTCCTGCTCTATATGCTGGAACTGCATTAAATAAAAAACCTGCACATCATCGTCAATGTAAAACTTTAAATTTTGATACGAATCGCAATTTTTATATAGAGATGGATGGCGAATCGGCAGGATATCCTCCCGCAAAATATTCAATTCTTAAACAGGCTTTAAATATTGTAATATAAATGGAAAACGAAATGAAAAATGTAATCTCTCCTTCAGATAATCTCATTGATTATTGTGCACCAGGAACACAATGGACTGAAAAAATGGTATCGGTTTCCGATAATGTTTCTTTACGAGTAATTGAATTCCATCCGATTAAGAAAACTACACAACCTACGGCATTATTTATCCCCGGTTGGATTTCATTGATGAAAGGATGGAAAATTGTTTTAAAAGAGATGACAAAGGATTTTCATGTAATCTATGTAGAAACTCGAGAAAAAATGTCTTCGAATGTGACCGGTACCAAAGATTTTAGCGTCAAAGCAATTGCACAAGATATTGTTACTATTGTAGATAAATTTGAACTTGAAAATGATAAATATATAATATTCGGTAGTTCTTTAGGTGGTACATCTATTTTAGAGAGTTGTAAGGATTTAAAAAAACTTCCATTGTGTTTTGCTTTATTAGGACCAAATGCAGAGTACCGTGTTCCATGGTGGGGTAAAATAATTATCCCGCTTTTTTGGATTCGTTTGTATCCGGGATTTAAACAATTTATAAAGTGGTATTTAAAGAATTTTCGTTTAGATATTGAATCTGACCATGCTCAATATGAAAAATATTGTAATGCATTAGATGCTGCCGATCCCAAAAAATTGAAACCTGGGGCATTAGCATTGTCAAAATACAAAGTTTGGGATATTTTAGAGAAAATTGATATTCCCGTTTTGATGATTGGTGCTTCTAAAGATTTATTACACGAACCTGAAAATCTTATAAAAATGGATAAAATGTTGCCAAATAGCACATTTATAGATATGGAAACAAACGCTTATGCACACGGACCTGAACTGGTAGTTGAAATTCGTAAATATATTGTTTCTTTAGAATGAACAATATTTAATAATCATGCAAAACATTAATATAGATTTTGCAACAAAACAGGATGAGCTATTTATACGGAAAAACGTAGAATTAACCAGTGAATTCTTCAACAAAAAATTAAAATATAACGAAATATTTGTTGCAAAAGTTGAGGATAAACAAGTTGGATTTTTGATCTTTGACTATCTGTGGAGCGAAGTACCATTTATGGCATCAATTTGGATTTATCCCAACTTTAGGAAAAAGGGTATTGGGAAGAGTATGTTAAATTATTTTGAACAGTATCTATCTGATAACAATTATTCAATGCTGTTTAGCTCATCTATGGAAAATGCAAAAGAAGCTCAAGCATGGCATAAGCATATGTGTTTTAAAGAATGTGGTTTCATTTCTGAAATAAATGATGATAATACCGGTGAGGTATTCTTCAGAAAATCATTATAAATAATATGACAAATAAAAAACTGAATAAATTGATTACACACGTCGTGAAACGCGATGGGCGAATAGTACCGTTTGATGAGGGAAAAATCGCGGAAGGAATTTATCGTGCCGCGGCGTCAATTGGTGGACATCAAAAAGAATTGAGCGGAAAACTTGCCATTGAAGTCACCTTAATTATAAATGAAAATTTTAATGCACCGGATATGCCGCTAGTAAATGAAATACAAGATAATGTGGAAAAAGTACTAATTGATAATGGACACGGAAAAACAGCAAAAGCATATATTATTTATCGCGAATATCGCCGTCGCGAAAAGTTGAAGAAAGGACGATTAACAGAAGATCCACGCATACCGTATCGCACAATGTATGAATCGTTATTATGGAACCTTGAGCATAAATGTGAGACTATCGAAAAGCTAAACAAAATTATAAATGATGGAAATATACCCGATTTAGTTAAGGCATTTGAGCAAAATTATAATCATCATCTTCAAAACATTGCTAAGGAAATATCCCAAGAGAAAGATGAGGTAAAATTGATCATTGTTGCGGGTCCTTCATCATCAGGGAAAACTACAACTACAGCTAAATTGGCGCACTATCTAAATGAATCAGGTATGGATACAGTTGCGATGAATCTTGACCATTATTTTTTTGATTTGGAATATCATCCTAAAGATGAATACGGAGATTATGATTTTGTAGCTCCCGAGGCGTTGGATATAACACTCATCAATCAGCATTTGGCTGAGTTAATAGCTGGTAAAACTATCAAAATGCCTTACTATGATTTTGAAAAGGGCAAACGTCATTTAAATGTTCAGGAAAAAGCCATTTTACCAAATCAGGTAATGATTATTGATACATTACACGGTTTATATGAACCGATGACGCAAAGTGTACCGGATGAGAATAAGGTAAAAGTGTATATTGAAACGGTTTCTCAGTTAAAGGATAATGACAACCGTTTTATTCGTTGGGCAGATATCCGTTTGCTAAGACGCATGGTGCGTGATAGTGCATCACGAGGCTACGATATGCGACAAACGATTGGACATTGGCATTATGTACGACGCAGTGAGTTGAAACATATAATTCCTTTCCAAGGCGATACGGATTTTATAGTAAATGGTGCAATTCCGTTTGAACTGCCATATCTGAAAAAATTCACTTATGGTAATCTGCCTGATTATATCAAAGAATGGCAGGATGACCCCAAACGCCGTGATGCTTATATACGCACTGAGAGAATTCACAAGCTATTATCACAAGTAGATGACTTTTACGATGAAAAGATAATCCCATGGGATTCATTATTACGTGAGTTTATTGGAGGCAGCGTACTTAAATTACATTAAGTAAAGTTTAGGAGGGAATATGTATAGATTTATTATTCCAATAATTATTACAATTATACTAAGTTTATTTATTGCGTGTGATTTCTGTGAAGAAGGAACCATAGTTGATGATATTCTTGGATGTACCGATTCATTAGCATATAATTATGATCCTGACGCTACAAAAAATGATGGTAGCTGTGATTATTGCACCGGAGAATCAGGCTCATCATTTATACTGATTACTTACGACGGCGGTTTATCTTGGGATAGAAAATGTTTCAATATTCCGGTAAGTAATATCATAGATATCTCAATTGTTGATAGCAATAACATTTGGGTATGTACAACTCCGACTTATGGCGGACAAACTAAAGCTCAGATTTTACATTCTGACAATGGGGGATATACATGGTTAGAACAATATGTAGATGAAATAGGTAAGTTCTTCAATTATATAGAATTTTTTGATGAATTAAATGGAATTGCTATGGGAGATGGAAGTGCGGATATTCCACTAATTTTAAAGACAATCGATGGTGGACAAACATGGGTTAAGACTACAATCCAACCAATTGGTGAGTATTCGGCTGATTTATGGCGTAAAATAGATTTTGTAAGTTCTGATTATGGTTTTTTTAAGCCGTCAGGAGGAATTAGTTCGTCTAAATTATATCGAACCATTGATGGTGGATACATCTGGAACGAAACAAATTATTCAGGTTATGCAATGGTAATAAAATTTTATAATGAATATATAGGTTTGATAATAGACAGTGATGGTATTAAGCGAACTGCAGATGGAGGAAGCACTTGGAATGTTGTTGACCATCCAAATGGATTTATTTATGGAGTTGCAATTGAATATTTTAAATCCAATCCAAACTATGTATGGATGTGGGATTCCCGATTACATTTCAGTAATGATTCTGGAATAAATTGGACTCAGCAAATAATACCAGGTCTTCTTGGTGTCAATGATTTATATTCAGGAGAGTCTATATTATGGACTGTAAGTA
>JAUXHY010000018.1 GCA_030621275.1 bacterium
AATTTTTGTGTTTGGATCATTGTATTGCATTAAACTGATCTGCTCAAAAATTTGCCTTCCGTCTTTCATAATGATTCTACTTTTACGGTCTTTGATTATGACAAAATGTTTTTGTGAAAGCTGTCCAAGTGCCGTACGCAACGATAAACCAAACCGTTTCGGATCAATTAATAATATTTCTTTTTGTTCAGTATAATACATTTATTATCATTTTTAATATAATGGCGAGAAATTTACCAATCCTTGTGTTTAGTTCGGTTACTAATTTTAAGTAAACTTAGGTACTATGAATTCTCTAAAAAACCATCTTTCTATAAATCCCGAAGTTGAAAATGCGTTGTCAAAAAAGCAACCGGTTCTTGCTTTAGAATCGACGATCATTGCTCATGGAATGCCATATCCTGAAAATATTGAATTTGCGCAGCAAGCCGAAACCCTTGTGCGCAAGCATGGTGTAACGCCCGCAACAATTGCAATTATTAATGGCAAAATTCATATCGGGCTTGATAGCGAACAATTAGAAAAACTGGCCAATGGTGGAAACGTTGAAAAGGTTGCAGTGCGAGATATTGCTTTTGCAATTGCTCAAAAATTAACCGGCGCGACAACTGTTTCCGCGACCATACATTTAGCACATTTGGCAGGAATTGATGTTTTTGCAACAGGGGGAATTGGCGGCGTGCACAGAAATGCTGAAACCACATTTGACATTTCACAAGATCTAATTGAATTGTCGCGCACTGCAATGATTGTTGTGTCGGCAGGTGTTAAGGCAATTTTAGATATTCCAAAAACTCTAGAGTCTCTTGAAGCTAACGCTGTTTCTGTGGTTGGATATCAAACGAACGAATTCCCCGCTTTTTATTCAAGGGCGTCGGGTTATAAAACTGTTCACCGTTGTAACTCTCCAGCCGAAATTGCTGAATTATTTAAAACACATAAAGCCCTTGGATTACAATCCGCAGTCTTAATTACAAATCCTGTACCTAAATCAAACGAGATTCCTAAGAATGTTATAGATAAATATATTGATGTAGCCCTTGCGGAATGCTCAGAAAAAAGGATAGTCGGTAAAACTGTTACACCTTTTTTGCTTAAAAAAATCGTCGAGTTAAGTAATGGCGAAAGTCTAAAAACTAATATTGCTCTTGCGCTGAACAATGCGAAACTGGGTGCGCAAATTACAATAAAGCTCTCGGAAATGGAACCTTGAAAAAGGGGCAGAATACACCGCCCCTTCAATGCATTAATTAATAATCTATTCCCATGTTATAAAACATAAACGACAACCTGTCAGCATATTCTTCTATAATCTTAGATGTTGGCTTACCTGCGCCGTGTCCTGCTTTTGTTTCAATCCTAATTAATGTTGGATTGTCTCCTCTTTGCATAGACTGCATAGTGGCTGCATATTTAAATGAGTGTGCAGGAACCACTCTGTCGTCATGGTCAGCGGTTGTTATTAATGTTGCAGGATAGTCCGCCGTATCAATATTGTGCAGCGGAGAATATCCTTTTAAGTATTCAAACATTTCTTTTGATTCATCGGCATTACCATAATCTGAAGTCCAGCCCGCACCAACCGTAAATTTATGATATCTTAGCATGTCCATCACGCCTACTGCAGGAATTGCAACTTGTACTAAGTCTGGGTGTTGGGTTATTACTGCGCCAACCAATAGCCCACCGTTGGATCCTCCAGCAATAGCCAAATAATCTGTTGATGTATATTTATTATCTTTTAAATATTCGGCAGCAGCGATAAAATCATCAAATACATTTTGCTTTAGCATTTTTATCCCTGCCTTATGCCAGTCCTCTCCATATTCTCCACCACCTCGTAAATTTGGCTGTGCATATATTCCGCCGTTCTCAAGCCATATAAGATTTGTTAAACTAAAACGCGGAGTTAGGCTTACATTAAAACCACCATATGCATATAGATAGGTAGGATTTTTACCGTTCTTCTTTAATCCTTTTTTATATACTATGAACATTGGAATTTTTGTCCCGTCTTTGCTTTCGTAAAAAACCTGTTCTGTTTCAAAGTCTTCAGGATTAAAATCAATTGCCGGTTTCCAATAAAGTTCTGATTCGCCGCTTTCAATATCATACTTAAAAATAGTCCCAGGGTAAGTGAAAGAGGTGAAAGAATAATAAAGTTCATTATCTTCCCTTTCTGCGCCAAATCCCCGAGCTGTGCCTAAGGCAGGTAATTCAACTTCTCTTATTAGTTCACCGTTATAATTAAACTGTAAAATTTTTGATTTTACATCAACCATATATGATGTAAACAAATTATTCCCAGCTGTTGAAACTGTCATAACATCTTCAGTCTCGGGAATTAGATCTTTCCATTTCTCCTGGCCGGGGTTTGTTGCGTCCACTTCTATTACTCTGTTGTTCGGCGCATTTAGATTGGTGTGGATAATTAGCCTTGTTCCTTCATTATCCGCTATATAGTGCTCATAATCAAAACCGGTAATTATTGGAATAATTTGACTTCCGTCTTTAGTTAAATCCTGGAGATAAAGTTCATTGCCGCTAGTACTTACAGAAGCAGAAATAACCAGATATTTTTCATCTTCTGTAAGATAGGCTCGGATGTATCTTCTTGGCTGTTTTTCTCCTCCAAAAATCAGCACATCTTCTTTTTGGTTTGTTCCTAACTTGTGATAATACAATTTATGGAATTGTGTTTTTCCAGATAACTGGCTACCCTCTTTGGGCTTATCGTAACTGCTATAATAAAATCCTTCATTTCCCATCCAGGATATTCCACTAAACTTTACATCAATTAACGTATCACCAATAATAGCTAATGTCTCTGTGTTTTTAACAATAATTTTTCGCCAATCTGATCCACCTTCTGATATTAAATACGCCATTAATGAGCCATCTTTTGTATAGCCCGCACCCGCCATTGAAATAGTGCCATCTTCAGAAAATCCGTTGGGATCGATAAACACTTCAGCCTCTTCTATGTCTAAATTCTCTTTGCGGTATAAAACATATTGGTTTTGAAGACCGTCGTTTTTATAAAAGTAGTGATAATTACCATGTTTTGTCGGTGAGCCTACTTTTTCATAATCCCAGATTTTTTCAAGCTGTTTTTTAATTTTGCCTCTGAATGGAATTTGATCTAAATAATTAAATGTAACTTCATTCTGTTCTTCAACCCATTGGGCGGTTTCTTCGGATAAATCATCTTCGAGCCAACGGTATGGATCAGCTACTTCTATTCCAAAATAATTGTCGACAACTGTGCCTTTCTCGGTTACCGGATAATCTAATTTAGCATTCGATGTTGTATTGCACGAATACAGCAAAATTAATGAAAGTATAATTGTTATTTTTTTCATGATTTTTTCCTTATAATATTCTAATAATATCATCAAATTTGTTTCCGCCAACTGCGAAAACCTTTATTCCAACATAATGCGCTACTGGGGCAATTAAGCCAATTGCCTCACTCCAAATAACTTTTTCTTCGTTTGGTGGATTTTGAAATCTTTTTTCGCCAATTGTATGAACCGTCGCCGTTCTTATGTCTTTGGATTTATGATATACTTTTGACATGTCTGGAAATTGAGGGAACTTTCCTTCCGGTGTCTTTCCACGTAAAAAATTCTGCCCAGATCTATTTACATGATTAATAATAGAGACAATATCATCTGTTCCTATTAACCGATCTATCATAATAAGTTCTTCCAATTTAAAATATTTTTTTAGTTCAATAAAATTTTTAGGATTAATAGTTACGGAATCAATTTTTTTCGGCCTTAAAAACGTTCGACCATTAAGTTTGCCACAATTGTGTAACGCCACTTCACTGATGTTTTTTATTTTTGCACTCAATTTTTCCGACATTGCACAAAGATAGATAGGGGCATTGCTATTTATTATAAGATGTTTAATTTTATTCGACCTTTAAATAATGTTAATGCAAATTTACTGCTATATATATTCAAAACATGATTCGAAATAATAAATATATTATTTTAATAATTGTTCTTTTGTTTTCCAATGGTTTTATTTCCGCACAGAACCAAGTCGGTTTAATTCGCTCCGAAAAACAGCCGAAATGGTTGGTTGGCATAAAATTTTCTACTTTTGGCATTGGCATTGAAGGACGTAGAATCTTATCAAATAAATTCCATTTGCGCGGCGGTATAAGCTATTTACAAATCAATTATCCGCTCGAAAAAGTACGGCATGATATGCAAGGGGAAATCAGCGTTTCGCCGTCCGGTTTGGCAGCAATATTTGATTATTGGCCACATAAAAATATATTCCTCTCTGCCGGGACTATTTTCAATTTTACTAAAATATCAATTTCCGGCAAATTATCAGAATCTGTTATGATCGGCGATATCGAGATGCTTCCCGATGAGGTTGGGCACATCAATGCGGATTTGTTTCCCGGTTACTTCAGTTCACCATATTTGGGCTTTGGTTTCGGACAAAACATTGCTCAAACAAAAAAAATCTCGTTTATTTTTGAAACGGGAATTCTGTTTCACGGGCGGCCCAAGGTAAAGTTAAACGCAACCGGTATGCTCACGCCCACCGCAAGCGCCGCGCAGGAAACCATAATTGAAGAAAATATCGCTCCGTTGTCAATTTATCCAACTGTTTCAATTTCCTGTTATTATAATTTTTTGCTAAATGAACAATGAAAAAATATAACCTATTTCAAAAACTCTCAATTGCCCTGCTGTCGCTATTGTTTATCGCATCTTGCGGCAAATTTGATGACCTGAAAAATCCGCTTGATGGATTCAAAATATATATCAATTATGATATTTTTGACACATTTATCTCTTTCCGCTTCGTCGATACCGCCACCGGCGATTTAATTAGTACAACTGATGTTACGGCAACAATCGGTGGCACGCATAAAGCCGGTGTGGTCGATCAGTTTGGCAATAATAAAGATGCCCACACTTCGGTTTATGGCTTAATGAGCCTTGCGCTTAACCCAAAAGGCCCGTATGTGCCTGCGGATGATAATCCGATACAGTTCTCGGTGCTCGCTGCAGCAAGCGGTTATCAGGAACAGGAAACAGAGATTGCAATAACGGAAACAGGTGTTCATTATTTTAATATTTATATGGAAAAGGAATCTGCGCTCACACAGGGTTATAAAAAATATGTGCGCCATATTCCTTTAAATAATAGCGCATTAATAAATAGTTTTTGTTTGCGGTCAAGTGGCGGTGAATTCGAGCTAAATATCCAAAAGGATGTTAAACTTTTAGATGGAAACAGCGCTACTATGGCAGACACTTTTGCAATTGCGGAATTAATTGTTTATACAAATGTCAGCCGTGCGCCAATTTCTCAACAATTAGTAACCGATGTTGAAATTGGCGCAAACACAGCAAAAATGGCGTACAATCCTGTAAATGTTATTTCGTTTAGCATTGAAACCGCTACGGCAAAAATTCATAATATCGATAATGGGGAAATAAATTGCGTGTTCGGACTTGATTCAGATTTTATCAATCCGTTAACCAACCAAAAACTTTCCGCAGGCGATGTCTTGCCCGTTTATAGTTATGAAAATCATTGGAAACAGGAAACCGAAAGTGTAATTCAAGAATCAGGCGATAGTTTATTCATTGATTTTAGCACAGACCATTTATCGCTTTTTAGCGTGGGGATTGTTCAGCCCATTTGTGACTTTTCCGGCGATATTCTGTTTGATTTCAGTAATGATTTCCCCGCCGAACCGGTTGGCGCCAAGCTTTACTGTTATCGTGAAAACGATAATAAATATATTGGCGGTATTAGTTACGATCTAACATCGCAGAGCTTGTCGCGCGCTTTCAGTTTTATGGTTCCTGTTGATAATTCTGTGGAATTGCGCATCCGGCAAAAAAGCAGCTCTAGTGGTTTTAGCGCCGTTCCGGCGAATATAGCTGTTGATAATCCGTGCAGCCAAAATAACAATTTTAATGTAAATCTTACATCGACAACCATCGCTTTCAGCGGGCAGGTAACATTTCATTTTCTTGAGACGTTCCCAAATAATAATTTTAACGTGCGCGTTGGTTTTTACAATGCTGATAATAATAGCTACTTGTTTTCAAAAACATATAATATTTCTCAAGATAAAACAATTCAAATTGATACTGGCGTACCGAGCGACCAAAGAATATATTTAAGATTTTCTGCGGTAGATCAGGACAATGCGTTCACTGCTTCCCCTGATAAAATAACCATTGAAGATCCGGCAATTCAAAATCAGTCTTGGAATATTAATCTAACTCCGCAGAACTGCATATTTTCCGGTAATTTTAATTTTAATTACACCGACACTTTTGAAAACGAAGCTATCGAATTAAAATTATTGTTCATCAATAAACAATCAGATAATATTGATAAACAAAAAATTGTCACGTTTCAGCCGCCGGCAAATACTGTTCCCGTTTCGCTTGCTTTACCAAAAAATGAACAATATGACGTACGAATTATGCGAACCGGTTCGGGACAAAAATTTCAAATGTATCCTTATCAATTTAGTATTGAACAGGCCTGTTTTGATGGTGCGGTTTGGGATGCAGATATATCTCCGGTTGTGGAACAACTGATAATATTTAATGTCACCGTTGCGTGTCCATCAACAGAAATATTACCAACGTTGCAAGGGTTTTATCGATTAGTATGGGAAGATGATTGGCATAATGCTGAAATTGTGAATGGTCGCATTGAAATGGTGTTAGAAATGAACGGTACTTACGAAATTGGTTTAATAATTGACGGTGAGATGAAAATAAAAGAATTCAAAGTAACCGATACGGAAAATGATATTATTTATGAATTGAGCGAAGAAGAATGCAGCAAAATGGGCTGGTAAATTCTTGTCCGGCGCCAAGCTGTAAATATTTTTAATAAATTTGTTGGCGCCTACCAAACAACACCGTACCTAATCGAACTATTGTAGCCCCCTCTTCCACGGCTATTTCAAAATCACCGCTCATTCCCATTGAGAGTTCGGTAAATTTATCCACGTTTTTGGTAAGTTGACTTTTTATGGATTTATGCAATTTTCGTAGACTAATAAATGCATCTCTAATTCTTTTATTATCTGAAGTAAGTGGACCAACAGTCATTAGTCCCTGCACTTCTATTCCTTGTATTTCAAAACAGGCAAGCATTTCATCAATATTGTGTGGATTAAATCCAAACTTAGCATCTTCTCCGCTTGTATTAACTTCTAATAAAATTGGTATAATACGATTTAAAAAAATTGCTTTGCTTCCTATTTTACTGGCAAGTTTTAATGAATCAACAGAATCAATCGTATCAAAAAGATTAAGTGCTTTATTTATTTTATTAGATTGTAAATGTCCAACTAAGCGTTTTGTGATATTTTGGAGGCTTTCAGTACATTGAGGAAATTTGTTTTCTGCCTCTTGGATGCGGTTTTCACCGATTGTATCTAATCCCACTCGCTTGACCTCTGTAATTACGGACGCAGGGTGTGTTTTTGTAATAGCGACAATTTTAATTGGTGTTTTGTTGCCACTCCGCTGTTGAGCGTTTGCAATACATTCCTTTACACTCTCAACATTGTCTTTTATATTCACTTATTCAGTTTGACCAATAATAAGTTGCTTGTCGTCCTCTTTTATTTCATTTTCCGATTCTTCTTCACGTAAAACGCGCGATATTGAAGAAATCATGGCTCCCTCGTCAAGTTTTACCAAACGAACACCTTGCGTAACACGACCTATCGTACGAATAGCAGAAACTGGTTGGCGCATAATAACTCCCATATCTGTAATAATGATTAGGTCATCCGTATCAACAACTTCCATAATAGCTACCATCTTTCCGGTTTTTTCCGTGGTTCGCATTGTTAAAACACCTTTTCCGGCACGTGCTTGGGTGCGATACTGGAGAACTTCTGTTCTCTTTCCATATCCACGTTCTGTTGCTACAAGAATAGTTCCTTCTCGTTTAACCACCAACATACCAATTAATTTGTCTGTAGTGGAGCTAAGTTTAATTCCTTTAACACCCATAGTTTTTCGTCCGCTTGGACGAATGTCGCTTTCGGAAAAGCGAATTGATTTCCCATCACTTGTTCCGAGCAAAATATCGTGTTCACCATTAGTAATGCGTGCCTCAATTAGCTGGTCTCCTTCGCGTACTTCAATTGCATATATTCCACCTTTACGGGGTCTTCCATAGGCTGACAGAATTGTTTTCTTAACAATGCCTTTTTCTGTTGCCATCACAATGTAATGCTCATCATCAAATTCTTTAACACTAACAAAAGCCTTAACATGTTCATCGGTTTCGCAACCGATTAAATTAACAATGGCGCGTCCACGAGTTGCTCGTCCGCCTTGCGGAATATCATACACTTTTAACCAATAACATTTGCCACCATCAGAGAAAAACAACATATAATTATGTGTGCTTGCAATAAAGAGATGTTCGATAAAATCTTCATCTCTTGACGTAGCTCCTTGAACGCCTCGCCCACCGCGCCTTTGAGTTCTATATGTGTTTACTGCGGTTCGCTTTATGTATCCCTGGTGAGTAATAGTTATAACCATTTCTTCTTCAGCAATCATATCTTCTACAGAAAATTCAGCTCCAAATGGCATTATTTCGGTTCGTCGTTTATCGCCATGTTTTTCAAGTAGTTCTCTTAGCTCGGTTTTAATGATGTCCATTCGCATACTGCGACTTTCCAAAATGTTTTTCAGTTGAGCAATTATTTGAATAACCGCCCTATATTCCTCAACCACTTTTTCAACTTCTAGGCTGGTAAGTCTTTGTAGGCGCATATCTAAAATTGCTTGAGCCTGTAGTTCGGATAATTCAAAGCCGTTCATCAACCCTTCTTTTGCATGGATCGGGTCTTTACTTCCGCGTATTATTTTTATCACTTCGTCGATATTGTCGAGAGCAATTTTTAACCCTTCAAGTAGGTGTGCTTTTGCTTCGGCTTGTTTTAAGTCAAATTCTGTACGGCGCACTACAACAGTATGTCGGAAGTCAATAAAATGGTTCATCACTTCCGGTAGGTTCATTACCTTTGGAATGCCATTTACGAGTGCTAACATAATTATACCAAATGTGTCTTGTAGTTGAGTGTGTTTATATAGTTGATTTATAACTACATCAGGTATAGCGTCTCTTTTTGTTTCAATTACTATACGAATCCCGTCCTTATCTGATTCGTCCCGCAGGTCTGAAATCCCATCCATCTTTTTATCTCGTACAAGATCGGCAATTTTTTCGATTAAATTCGCTTTATTTACTTGATATGGTAATTCAGAGATAATTATCTGTTCGCGGTCATTCTTTTTTGTTTCAATAAATGCTCGCCCCCGAACTATTACTTTGCCTCTACCGGTAGTGTATGCATTTTTTATACCTTCGGTACCCATGATTATAGCACCCGTCGGGAAATCCGGTCCTTTTACAAAGCCCATTAATTCTTCGGCCGTTAATTCGGAATTATCGATTAAAGCCATTAAACCGCCTATTAGTTCAGTTACGTTGTGTGGTGGAATTTTGGTTGCCATTCCAACTGCAATTCCTTCTGAGCCATTTGCTAAAAGCGCTGGGAAAACAGTTGGTAAAACAGTTGGCTCTTTCAATGTTTCGTCAAAATTTGGAATCCAGCTAACCGTATCCTTATCAAGATCACGTAGCATATCGCTACCTATTCTCGTCATACGCGATTCTGTATACCGCATCGCAGCAGCGCTATCGCCATCGATTGAACCAAAATTGCCTTGTCCGTCAACTAGTTCATAGCGCATTGAAAATTCTTGTGCCATACGAACCAATGCATCATAAACAGACGAATCGCCATGCGGGTGATACTTACCCAAGACATCACCTACTATTCTAGCAGATTTTTTATAGGCTCTATTCCACTGTGAGCCAAGTTCATTCATGCCAAATAAAATTCGTCGATGAACTGGTTTAAGTCCGTCTCGTACATCGGGCAATGCCCGCGCAACAATAACAGACATAGAGTAATTTAAATAACTCTCCTTCATCTCATCTACAATATCACGATTAATAGTATTTTCTCTTGCTATATCCACTTTATTTTTCCTGCCTATTAAATGTCAAGATTTGACACAAATTTTGCATTTTTTTCAATAAATGTACGTCTTGCCTCTACGTCACTGCCCATTAATTCCTGGAATGTTGTAGCTGCTTCTACTGCATCAGCAATTGTTATTTTTAAAAGCGTGCGTCGTTCAGGATCCATTGTTGTGATCCACAGTTGCTCGGGATTCATTTCACCTAATCCCTTATACCTTTGCAAACTAATTTTTTTATTCTGATTTTCTTTCTGCATTCTCTCAACTATAGTTTCTCGCTCATTTTCGTCATATACATAAACTTCCTTTTTCCCTTGTTTTATTTTATACAAGGGTGGCATTGCGAGATATATGTTTCCATTAGTAATCACTTCAGGCATTTTTCTGTAAAAGAATGTTAGCAATAGGGTTCGAATATGGCTTCCGTCCACATCTGCATCAGTCATTATAATGATTTTATGATAACGAAGCTTTTCAATATCAAAATCTGATGCGGATTTTTCACCGGACTCATCGCCCGATCCTCCAAAACCGGCACCAACTGCTGTAATTATTGTTTGTATTTCGTTATTAGATAAAAGCTTATCAATTCGTGCTTTCTCAGCATTGATAACCTTGCCTCGCAATGGTAATATTGCTTGAAAGCGACGATCCCTTCCTTGCTTAGCTGAGCCGCCCGCCGAATCACCCTCAACTAAATAGAGTTCCGTCATTGCCGGATCCCGATTCGAGCAATCTGCGAGCTTTCCGGGCAAGGTTGAACTACCCAATGCGCTTTTTCGGCGAATTAATTCTCGTGCCTTTCGAGCTGCACTGCGACTTCTT
>JAUXHY010000164.1 GCA_030621275.1 bacterium
ATACCAAAGTTTTTAGTTATTTCACTCGCAACATAACCAATTCTTTGTATGTTTATTGAACGATGTTCTTTGGAAAAACCAAGTTCACTAGATAGATGAGTACGAACGACATCACCGTCTAATAATGTTACCGGTCGTCTCCCATCTTCTAAAAGTTTAACCATTAAACCATTCGCCAAAGTCGATTTTCCAGAACCTGATAATCCTGTGAAAAATATTGAGAACCCTCTTTTATTTAATGGTGGTCTAGTTGCCCTAAGTTCTTCTACAACTTCAGGATATGAAAACCATTCGGGAATCTCCAATCCCTTATCTAACCTGCGTCGTAGTTCTGTCCCGGAAATATTTAATGTTTTTGTATCTTTTGAAATTTCGTCAATCGGACAATATTCAGCTCTATCTTCCACCCATACCATCAATTTAAACGGCACCATTTTAATCCCAAGTTCATCTTCATACTCTACTAATAATTCTTGCGCATCGTATGGACCATAAAATGGATTTCCATCCTTATCATTTCCAGGACCGGCATGATCACGACCAACAATCAGGAAATTACAGCCATAATTTTTACGAATAATTGCATGCCATAAAGCTTCTCTTGGCCCACCCATTCTCATTGCTAATGGTAGTAAACTTAATAATGCAGTTCCAGTTGCATATTTTGGTAATACTTTTTCATAACATCTAACACGAGTATAGTGATCAACATCTCCTGGTTTAGTTAAACCAACAACAGGATGAATTAATACATTTGCTCCAATTTCTTTAGCTGCACGCATCGTTAATTCAACATGCGCACGGTGCATAGGATTTCTTGTCTGAAATGCTACGATATTTTCCCATCCACGTTTTGCAAATTGTTCACGCAAATCTGATGGAGTATCTCTAAGTCCCTGATAATCATAATGTTTAGGAGATGTCATACCTTCTAATGTTCCACCAACATATACAGGATTAGTAAAATTCAATAAATAATTTACTGCAGGGTGAGTTTCATCATCTGTTCCAAAAACTGATTTTACTTCTGCTTTTAAATCCGGTTTCCATATATCTTCTATGTGCAAAATTGCTAATGGGAATCCTTCCATATCACGTAATACTAGCTTGTCACCTTGCGAAAGTTTATCAGAAATTTCATTAGTTATATCAAGTGTAATTGGCATTGGCCACAAAGTATCATCAGACAAACGCATATTTTTTAATACAGATTCATAATCATTTTTATCTAAAAATCCTTTTAGGGGAGAAAAACCGCCATTCAGAATTAGTTCCAAATCACAAATTTGTCTATCTGTGACAGTCCATGATTCATAATTAATCAATAAACTTTTAAGCTCTTTTTTACGCTCCTCAGAAACATATAAATTGCATAATTCACCACCGTGTGGTTCTATCAATGAAATTGTCATATAAATTTTATCCTATTTATTATATATTGGTTGAAATTCGGCGGGGAATTTACTATCAAAATGGTTGGAATTCTACTATCTTATTAAAGGATTATACTTATTGTAGTACCGGAACCAATTGTAGATTCTTTAACGAATATTTTTCCCCTATGAAAATCCTTAATAATCCTTTTTGTCAATGACAACCCCAGTCCCCATCCGTATTTTTTTGTGCTGAATCCTGGTCTAAAAATATTCTTCCAATCTCTCTTGGGAATACCCGCACCAAAATCTATTATATCTATAATAAATTGATTTTTCTCTGTTTCCAAATTTATTTTGATTTTGCCAGCAATCTCTTTTGATGCATCGATTCCATTTTTCACAAGATTTTCTACTGCCCAACTTAATAATTTTTTATTTCCATTGACAGAATATTGTAAGGAATCATCAAAAATTAAACGAATTTCAACTCCAGGAACTCGACGTTGTAAATAACTAATAACAGATTGTATTAGTTCAACTAAATCCAATTTTTCAAATTTAGGTGCGGTACCCATATCGCTAAATCGATTGCTTATTTCCTGTAGCCGAGCTAAATCCATGTCCATATCTTTAACTATAGATTTTGAACGATTTGGATTGTTTTTTAATAAATCAACCCAGCCCAATAATGCTGATACCGGTGTACCTAATTGATGTGCAGTTTCGCGAGCCATTCCAGCCCAAATATGTCGTTTCTCGCTATTCCTAATTACCGAAAAACCAATAAACCCCAATAATATAAATAAACTAACTAATCCGATTTGCAAATAAGGCAACCATACCAATCGATTGATTAGTCGCGAATCCCCAAAATGAAGATATCCGAATGTAATTGTTTCATTTGTATCATGATTTTTATAAATAAGTGGAATAGGATCATTTTGATGATCCATTGTTTTTTGTAGTCGGAAAGCCCCTCCTTCAGAATTAATATTATCCGGTAAATTTCTCCAAGATAGAGGCTTCATTTCCGCATCAGATTGAATTAGCGGAAATTGTACTTTCTGAATAATATTTTCGAAAATGAAATTCAGACTTTCATCATTTTCGGTTGTTGCGACTCCGGCTATTATTTCGGCATAAATATGCACAATTTCCCTGTTATCATCTCGTAAATCTCTTACGATCTTCTGTGTGAAAAGTACAAATGCAAGAACAAGGATCATTCCAAAAATGAATAATCCTGCTTTAATATTTACTGAATATTTATACCAATTCATTCGACTTTTTATTTCTTATTAATCCAAATCCTATTAAACCAATTGCTAAGATAAATGATAAAATTGATATTGATATTCCTTTATGAAAAACTGATTTATCGTATTCAAATTCAATGATATGCTCTCCGACAGGAACTTCAATTCCTCTAATAACTCCATTCGTCTGAAATGTTTTAACAGATTCTCCGTCAATCTTTGCTTTCCACCTTAATGGATAGTATACTTCGCTAACTACTAGGAATCCCGCCTCTGAATTTTTAGTTTTTATTCTTATATAATTAGGCGTGTATTCAGCAGAAATAATTTCACCGCCGCTATAAAACTGTTCAGCTATTGGTTCAATTGCATAGGCAGTCTGTTTTGGATTAAATGATTCACTTAATAGATTTTGCCATAAAACATTTTCACTAACCATTTCAATTTCATCAACAAACCAAGCACGTGACAAACTACCTGAAATGCGGTATAACCATATCTGAATTTTACCTGAACCGGTCTGCATATTTTCAGTAAATATATGTTCCAAATCAGGATGATTTATTACTTGCGGACTAAGTATATAGTGAATGTTCATCATCCGCATCAACGGTAAAGTACTAATATTATTCGTATTAGACAAAAATCTGTTATAGATACCTAATTTGGCAGGATGATAGCCACCAACCGATTCAATACCAAACGCCTGTAATCTCGATTCACCAAAAAGTGGACCAATCGGATAAACTCGAAAAGTTGTTTCATCTTCGGTTAGATACTTAGTTATTTTATCATGTTGGAAGTATCTAGTAATAGCTTTTTTGTTAACAAGTTGGGAAGTTCGTCCTGAATTTTGTTTTGGTCGTACAATTTTAGTATCAACTAATCCTAAGTCAATTATTGCCAATGCACCAATTATTCCAATGAACATGATTTTTGTGATGTGCTCTTTCATATAAAGAAAAAAAGTAACAATCATTCCTATTATGAATAATAACATTAACCAGACATCATTAATCCACATTTTCCATCGTAAATTATTTATTACTTCAACAAAACGTGGATCTTGTATACGAGGTTGTGTAAAACCATTTGATACTATATCTCTTAACCACCCGCCACCAAAGAGTAAAATTAATGACATAAACGCTACAATTCCTGCAATCCACCAAGACCTTTTTTGTATATCTTTCCACTTGAGTTCAACTAACTGCTCTAATCCATAGCTAGCTAAAATTATAATATTGAACTGCACGATAATTAATATCATACTTGGTATTCGGAATTTGCTGAAGTAGGGAATAAAATCGTAAAATAAGTTATATACAATACCAAAATGTCTTCCAAATGAAATCAGCAAAGCAAGTAAGGTTGTTCCTGCTAAAAACCATACAAGAACACTGCGCTTCTTTACCAATG
>JAUXHY010000161.1 GCA_030621275.1 bacterium
CCAATTAATTTTGTTTTGTCATTTTCAATCCATAGTCCAGTGCCTTCACGTAAACCGACAACAATTTTATCACGGTTTATTTCCAAAAATTCATTTATGCGATCTTCACGGGTTTCGCCACCATGTCCATCAGGGTTAGCATCGAGATAATGTGGATTGATTTGGAATGGTACCAAGTTGAATATTTCAAATGATTCTGGTTGAATGATCGGCATATCATTGGTTGTGCAAAGGGTAGGGCAGGCTACGTTAGCTCCGGCACTCCAGCCGATATATGGTTTACCATCCAAAACTGCTTGACGGATCAGAGGAATTAATCTATTTTTATGTAAATAATAAACTAAGTGAAATGTATTGCCACCACCAACCATAATAATATCTGCTTCATTGATGGTTTTAGCCGAATCTTTCTGTTTATAAATTGATATAGTTTCGTGTCCGAGTTCTTCAAAGTAACTACTTACTTTTTTAGCATAGCCGTCCCAATAAACATTTACACCCGCGTAGGGGATAAAAAGTAGTTTTTTGGGAGCTCCGCCAATAAATGATTTTAGATATTCTTTAGGCCAACCTAAAAATGGTTTACCTGACATTGTTGAATTGCTTAATAATAGAAGTTTCATATTTCTTTTCCTTTTGTCATTCTGAACGAAGTGAAGAATCCATTAATATTAATTAAAAAGAATTAGATTCTTCGTCGCTTTGCTCCTCAGAATGACATATATTAATTTTCATTAATTATTTTAGTTAGATGTTGATAAAATTTTGATAATGGGAATCCCATTACATTGTAAAAACAACCGTCAATTTTTTTTACACAAACTGCAAACCAATCTTGTATTCCATAACTGCCGGCTTTATCCAAAGGATGGTAATTTTCAATATAGTATTGAATTTGGTCATCAGTTAGTTTTTGAAAAGTAACTTTGGTTTCTTCATTAAAATTATCTATTATATTTTTTTCCTGCCAAACTAATGATACTCCGGTAATAACTGTATGTGTTCTGCCGGATAATTTTCTGAGCATCGCTTTACTGTCATTTTCATCAACAGGTTTACCGATGATTTTATTATCCAAAACGACGATTGTATCAGCTCCGATAACTAAGTGCTTAGGATATTTTTCTGCAACATCAAGTGTTTTCAAATTGGCATAGTGTTTTGCAAAATCAATTGGTTTCAAATTAATGTTAAAATCTTCGTGAACAGAACTTGTAATGGCTTTAAATGGTAGATCAATTAATTCCAACAAAGATTTCCGTCGTGGTGAATTTGAGGCTAAAATTATTGGAGGGCAGTTTTGTAATAATGTATTACTCATATTTAGCTAATCGTCCAATAAATGATGCAGTTTCTTCATCTCCAACTGCTTTTAATCTATATAAATATACACCGTTTGCTAATTTATCGCCAAAGGCATCTTTGCCATCCCAATCAATTGCATGGAATCCAACGGAGAAATATTCGGGCTCAATTTGCATGATTTTTCTGCCTCCTAAAGTGAAAATATCAACGCTTATATCAGCCGGTCGCGATAATTCAAATGTAAACTGCGTGGAGTTCGAAAAAGGATTCGGAAAATTGGTTACATTAAATAATTTTAATTTTGCATTTGTAATCCGATGTAATAATATCTCACTTTCAGTAGGATTATTGGCACTGTCCCATGCTTTAAGCGATATATGTAGTTCTATTGAATTTTCGTCTGATTCCAAAGGAATTGTACCGGTTGTGATACTATTATTATCGTAAATAAAGTCATCGGTTATTGTTTTACTATCATCGTTAGATTTATCGGTTAAAACAATATTATGTCCAATTTCTCCGGTTAAATTGATACCTAAAGGATCAGTTAAACGAATGAATATTTCATCACTTTCTTGGATGTGATCTCCTGATCGTAAAATTCGTTTCTTGCTAGTTTCAAAACTGATAATCGGTCCAAAATTATCTGAAGTTGGGTCACCACTAACAATATACAACGAATCTTTCCACCCAAGTGCTTCAATTGGTTCAGAATCATCTGATAATATGTATAATTTTATTGAAGCAGGTTTATCTGAAAATGAAATATCTTTAGGAACGCGTAGCTTTCCCGTTATCAGATTATTATCGAAACTAAATTTTCCTCTAAATAAAGTTGCCCCGGGTAATTTATAGTTTAAAGATTCTATGTTCGATAAAAAATTATATTCACGCGTTACATCTCTTTCGGCGTCATTTAATATTACAAATCCGTCTCCACCGTTTTGAGTAATATTTTGTTCAGCAGTATATTCGGATTCACCTAAAGTTTCTAAAGTATCAGGAGTAACATTTGTGATTGAGATTTCTTTTTTGGGTAAAGACAATTGCATTGCAGGGTCGCCAAAAAGATGAAAATATTCACCTTCTTGATTCCCCGTTTTAATTGACTGTAATATCACCCCAATTGGTAATTCTGATACGGCCTGATTTGGAAATATTTTATTGAACAGTTGTTCTTCATAGTATTGGTTACTTGTAACAGTTATTGGTCTGCTCGTTGTAATTATTGCACATGCTCCGTTCATCGGTTGACGAATTAATTCCTCTGAAAATGATTCGCGATTAATATCGTCAAAATGTCCCCAAGAGCATGTTCCAGCTATCCATAACGGGAGTTTCATCCCTGTTTCAATTGCTTGTAAATCGCCACGATCTTGGTATAATAATCTTTCCTGTGCCCATTGATGAGCGCTGCCATGTCCAATATAATTGACTATTGCTGTGCCTTTTTCTAGACTTTCAAATAGGGCGGAAGTAGCTTGCGGTTTGGCTACACCAAACGATGTTGCATCGCTTTCTTCAGGAAATTCTAACATGTATAATTTGTTAGTTTCAAATGTCGGTGGAATAATTTCAGCGAGTATTTCTGAATTAATTGTATGGCTTTTTCCGATGTTTAATTCTGAGATTGTATCTTCCGGTCGAGCTGCATCATCGGCAACAAGTGTAACGCGTTGCCGCCATAAGCCAAATTCAGGATTGGTTTCGAACTCAATTAATTTATCGATATAATCTTCCGCTTCAGCGACTGTACGTGCCGGAAAGCGACCAATTGCAACTTCAGGTATTCTGCCATTGATTGCTGCAAGACGGTCATCAGTGGCGTATGAACCGATTACGCCAACTTCCACGGTTGGTACTATATTATTAGAATTGCCGGTGATATTCCTATAATCATAATCTGCATCGCCTAATATGAATATATAAATAGGTTTGGGAGATTGCCAATTATTTTGTGTCCAATCAATAAAGTTACGGATCGCCATTGGGTCGGCATTACCGCCGGAAAAACCATCATAAACATTTTCCAATGACGCAAAAATTGAGTTTTTACGATGCGATATAAATTTACTTACAATATTACTATATTCATTTGGAGCTATAATAATATGTTCAGCTTGGGTTGCACTATTTCTTAAAGTATTGAAATTTATCCTACCAAGGTTTTCAAGATTTGTAACAGTTGTAATATTTTCAGAATCAAAAACAATTAGTCTATCAAATGAATTTGCTGTAGGCGATACATTGAATGAGTAATTATTTCCTGAATGTTCAACTGATACAAAAGTAGGTGTTTTAGTATCAGAAATATTCCATATAATTGGATTTCCAACGGAGGACATAGTAAAATTAATTGGATTGCTATGTATTGGAGTATAAAATTCGAACGGTTCACTAGTAAAGATTAGTTGTCTGCCATAAGATAAAGTAAGATTATCAAAATACGGTTGAGAATAACCATCCGTTGAGGTATTAGTTAAATAAAACGAATTTGATCCATTTATTAGGCTACCATCAGTTAGTGTTATTGTAACAGATCTTTGATTTAACCCTGTCCAAGAAATATTTGATAATGTTGAATTTTGTAGAGAATTGAGTCTAATATCTATACGATTTGTTGGAGTTGGGCGTACTTTATTATCAGTTGTACCGCCTTGAAAACCAATTGTCAGCTGTGGTGAAATATTATTGACGGCAGTATTTACATCAAGAGTCTTTTCAAGAAAACTATTGCTTGAAATTGCCTGTTCCACCCAACCCAATCCAGATTGAAATGGATTTACCAAATCAGTTTCAATATGTTGATAATGTAAACCATAATCTAAACTTATTGTTGGATTTGCTGTACTTTGATATTCTGTTATGCGTTT
>JAUXHY010000169.1 GCA_030621275.1 bacterium
ATTTGTTTATATATGACTTCTCCATTTGAATTATAATCATGATTGCCTATGACTGTTAGATATGGTTTATCAAGGTTTTCCATAACATTAAAAAAAATCTGATATTCTTCTAATAATGCTTGATGTGCAATATCACCACCGAAGATAACAAACAGAATATCATTCCTTTTATTTATATCATTAATTACGGTTCTCAGGTTGCTATAATAATAATGATTGTCTGTAACAAATGCGAAAGAAAAAGTTTCGATATTTGTTGGAATATTATTAATCAATTCAATATTTTTATTCGTTGTATTTTTATACTCCTTTTTAACGTTTGCTTCATAGGGACTAAACTCAAATACTTTTTCGCAAGCTACAAAAAATATTGAAATACTAATTAATTTAAAAATTTTAATTGCTTTTTTCATTTAATCTCTATTTTTTCTATGTGCAATGTCGTTTTCTTCAATAACCGCTAACGTGCGCGTATATTCTATTGTTCTTATCCGCCCCAATAGGCGGTATATAAACAATTGTTTTTATTTTTTTTATATCAATTTCTAAATATTCGGTGAAAAAATCATCCACCGGATTTCTTTTTTCGATTCATAGCTTTCAGCGCTTCACGTTTACTCAAACCGGAAAGTTTCTCATCGTGCCTTTCAACAAATTGTAGAACCCAATTAGGGTCAGTATAGCTATATTGTCGTAAAACCCATCCAATTGCTTTTCTGATGAAGAATTCCTTTTCATGTGCAAGTTTCAATATTGTTTGCGATAGCAATTTAATATTGGTTTTATCTTTATGTTTTAAATGAGCTAGGAGGGAAGCGCGCCTAACCCAAAAGTTTTCATCATCAGACCATTCCCAAAGTTGCTTTTCAAAATGTCGGTATTCCTCAACTAATCGTCCGATTAAATTTGATGAAAGCCAATCTACTGTATCCCAATTGGAAGCAGATCGTAATAATGTTTCAAATAATGCCCATGCAGATTCATCGTGGTATTTTTTATACCGTTCAGCGATTTCCAATGCTTGGTACATTTCCTCGCGGTGTGTTCCATTCCATAATTCGAGGATCACTTTTTCCCATTCTTCATGCGAAGTAATTGGATATTCCTTAATCGCATCTCGAAATATTTGTTTCCGCAATTTCGATTGAACTCCATAGAAAGGTTGTTCAGTCTTCATATAAGCTTGCATCTGTGGTGCTTTTATTGCATCACTATGCCTTTTTAGCTCATCCTTAATATATCTTGTGATTGGTTGCATTTATTTATTGTAGAATAATCTTCTCTAAGGATTTTCATCTGTAAATCCCGGGCACAATAAATTACACTTATTTAATTGTCTTTATCTATTTTATTAGACTTTCGGTTTACCAAACTTAATAAATCCAACTGCACGCCATACAATCCAAAGTAATATCATGTAACCGATTAATATACCAAGAGTTATCCAATATCCTTCAATTGCATTGCCATACATTACAATTGGAATATTAAGCGCTATTAATAGTGGAATTCCTAAGAATAATGAAATACCACTACCATAAACAGCATCTTCCGCAACCGGCGTCTCAAACTCAGGATCTGTTACACGGAGAAGTACTAATGCGGAATTTATAGTACCTGTCATTTCTCCCCAGAGTTCAATAAATCGTTCAAAGTGATAATCATCAAATGCTCGCTTTGAGGTCCAATAAAGCATAAATCCTGTCGCAGGACCTGCAAGAGCACTCATGATTAAAATTGCTTCCCAATAATGTAGAACTATTTTAAAGCTAATAGCGGCAACAGCGCCGATTACCAAGAAATCTAAAAATACCCCCATACTACGATTCATTAAGCCTTTATCGATCACGTATGAACGACCTGACATATCCAGTATTTTCCGAACAAGCAGGGCTATTAATAAACCAATAACAAAATGAAATGACCAAATTGTACCTACAAATCCTTCTAATCCCGGATTATTTCCCATCATTGTGGTTAGCCATTTAACGACGAACCACGTTGCTAAATATACTAAACCAATTAAAGATAATTGAAATGCTAATGGTTCAATAGCTTCTGTTGTCAAAGTAAGTTTCCCGGCAATAGGAGGTTTTCCGTCTTTGTAAACTCCTTTGCGCATGTCATCTGTAATACTATCAAGATTTGTTATAAGTTTGCTTTTACCATTGCGGATTCCCCATTGTATTAATGCCATACCGCCAAAAAATGCGTATAAGTAACCAATCGTAGCGAAAGTTAGTCCAATTTGACCAGCACCCATCGCTTCATATCCCAATTTCACTAATTCATTATCCCAGCTGTTTCCCATCGTGGCAGCGAGGCCGGGTCCCATGCCAAATCCAAGCGGTAATAAAAGACCGATTCCAATAAATAGATCAGGTTTAATTGTATATACGAGTACTAATGCTATAATTAGTCCGATTGAACCTTGTATAAGATAAGCTGTAAGAGCTGAAATACTTTTACTAACCGGTCCTTTAGTCCAATTGGTTTTTGATTGTCTCAACCCAAGTGCAATAAATGTCAGCGCTAAAAAATGATATACATACAGGATTAGTCTATCTGACTGTAAATCAATAAATCCGAACCCTTGTGAGCCAAGCAAAAGAGCAAGAAATCCGGCTATTAAATTATTTGGAATTAGATACTTTTGGAAAAATTTTACATAACGACGGAGAACTGTCCCAATCATTAATAATGCACTCAAAAATAAAAAGTCTAGTACAACAAATCGCAGATTTACATCAAGATCCCATGGATTCATAGTATTTCCTTTGGTTTAGTTAGCAAAATATAGTTTTAAATTATTTAGAAAAAAAACTACAAATTAAAATTACAAGGATTTGATTTATTACAATATATCTATGTATGTTTTTATTAGACCAATCACCCATTTTTAAACTAAATAGGGATGTAAAATATTATGTTAAAGAAAATTCTTGTAACAATATCCATAGTTATTTTAGTTATAGTCGTTCTTGTATTATTTTTAGTACGTGGAATTGCAACAAAAGGAATCCCGGATTATAATGCTAAAATTCAACTCAAAAATCTTAAAGAAGAAGTCACCGTTTATCGTGATGAATTTGCCGTTCCGCATATATTTGCTAAGAATGAAGAAGATCTTTATCGTACCACCGGTTATTGTATGGCACAGGATAGGTTATGGCAATTTGACTTAATTCGCAGAGCGACAACTGGTGAATTATCAGAGATATTTGGTGAAGATATGATAGATGCTGATCAAATGCTACGGATGCTTCGTATCCCTGAAAAGTCACGGGATATACTTAAGATTTCCGATGAAAATGTTATCATTGCTCTAAACGCTTTTTGCGATGGTGTAAATCAGTATATTGATACTCATCAAAATAATCTACCACCCGAATTTTCCATTTTGGGATATAAACCAGATAAATGGTTACCTGAACATTCTATTAATTTAATTGGTTATATGGCTTGGGATTTAACTATGCCATGGCATAGTGAGACAGTATTCCAACGTATACGTGAAAAAGTTGGTGATGAAAAACTTGCCAAATTGGTTCCGGATCTTGACCTTCAAAAAACTGTTATTTATACTGAGATTGGTGAAAACGAGAGTGCTATTGGCACAGATTCACCTTACTTAGCTGCATCTGCAAAATTAAAAGATTTAGGTCTTGAAATATTTAACGGAAGTAATAATTGGGTAGTTTCCGGTGCAAAAAGTACATCGGGGAAACCGTTATTTTCTAATGATATGCATCTTGGATTAAGCGCACCCGGTATTTGGTATACAATGCATCAAGTTGTGGAGGGTAAATTAAACGTAACAGGAGTTGCTGTCCCCGGACAACCACTTGTAATAGCCGGACATAACGAACATATTGCGTGGGGTATGACAAATGTTATGGTCGATGATATGGATTTTTATTATGAAACAATAAATCCTGATAACCCTGATGAATATT
>JAUXHY010000170.1 GCA_030621275.1 bacterium
GCCACGATTCTATATCATTTTTACGACAAACTAGATTTTGAATTAAACTTAATAAAATACGAGAAAGAAGATTTTTCGTTTCGTTTTTCTATTTGGGGACCTCTCAAGCGAATGCTTTATTTGAGATAGTTAAAAATGGCCCCGCTTTTGCGGGGCTCTTTTTTTACTTTCTTTACTTCATACAAAATATATAGAATAACAAGACCCAAAGGTCATAAATTTTATTATTATTAAACCTTATTTTTAATTCATTTTGGAGTAAATCAATGCCTTCTTTAAAAACTGAATTGTATCCGGAAGCTGCATCGCGACACAGCAAAACTAGCGAAGCATATCGTAAAGCAAAAAAAGCCATAATAAACGAGTGGATAAGCGGTCTTACCGGAGCAATTCTCGCGATGTTTATTTGTGGTCATTTAATATTGGAAAGCAGTATCTTGTTAGGAAAAGATGCATATCAGTGGACTGTACATTTATTAGAGGTCACACTTCCTATTGCGAAACCAATTGTAATATTAATAACAATAGTATTTTTTATCCATTTTGTATGGGCTAGCAGGAAAATTCCAGGAAAGTTCCAAGATCGAAAGCGGATGATGGAGCTTGGAAAAAAGATTAAAGGTTCAAAAAAACTTTGGAATCAGGATAAAAAATTAGAAACTAGTTTAGCTAGACATTTTGAAACATCTTTGTGGATTTGGCAAGTTCGTACCGGAATGATTGTTTTGGCTACCGGAGCTTTCCATTTAATATTGGTTGCCTGGAATATTTTTACAAATATGGGAGTGTCTGGCCAACAACCAGGATTGTCTGCAGATATTGCCACATCACGCGTAGAGAGTGGGTTGTGGATATTATATGCGGTGTTAATGTTTGCGGTTGTCACACATATGGCGATAGGTGTTTATAGATTATTAGTAAAATGGTTTGCTGATACTTGGTTTGTTAGAAAATATTCAAGAACCCTATTTTATTTTCTATTTTGGTTCTATATAGTTTTGGGTATCGCAACAACTATCGGCTTAGCCGGTCCTTGGGAGGGTTTATTATCATGAGAGTTATAACAAGCGATGTATTGGTAATTGGTGCCGGATTGGCAGGCGAAAGAGCAGCAATAGCATGTGCAAAAGAAGAACAAGAGGTAATTATTTTATCATTAGTGCCGCCACGCCGAAGTCACTCCTCAGCCGCGCAAGGTGGAATGCAAGCATCTTTAGGAAACTCAATCAAAGGCAAGGGAGACAATCCAACCATTCATTGGTTAGACACCGTAAAAGGATCTGATTGGGGAGCAGACCAGGAAGTCGCCCGTATTTTTGCTGATAATGCGCCAATCGCAATGCGCGAAATGGCACATTTTGGTGTTCCGTGGAATACCGTAGAGGCAGGCCCTCGTGATGTTTACATAAAAGGGAAAAAAGCTACAATTGTTGAGGAAAAAGAGAAAGAAGGGCTTATAACAGCTCGCGCCTTTGGCGGTACGGCAAAATGGCGTACTTGTTATACATCTGATGGGACGGGACATACGGTTCTATATACAATGGACAATTTGGTTGTTCAATTGGGAATTCCCGTTCATGATCGCATGGAAGCATTACAATTAATACATGCCGATGGTCGTTGTTATGGAGCGGTTGTCCGGTCATTGCGGGATGGAGAAATTATAACATATTTAGCAAAATCGACTGTTATTGCTACGGGTGGATATGGGCGCATTTATGGCGAATCCACAAATGCTGTTATTAATGAAGGAACAGGTTCTTGGTTGGCGCTGCAAACGGGTGTGGTTCCTTTAGCGAATATGGAAGCAGTTCAATTTCATCCGACAGGTATTGTGCCAACGGATATTTTAGTAACCGAAGGTTGCAGAGGGGATGGTGGAATCCTTTTAGATGTTGATGAATATCGTTTTATGCCGGACTACGAACCGGACAAACAAGAGCTGGCTTCGAGAGATGTTGTGTCTCGCAGAATGAAAGAACATATGTTAAAAGGCAAAGGTGTTAAATCTCCTTATGGTGAGCATTTGTGGATGGACTTGAGACACCTTGGAAAGGAACATCTTACCACCGAACTTCGTGAAGTACATGATATTTGTATGTACTTTATAGGAGTAAATCCAATAACGGACTTAATTCCTGTACGCCCAACCCAACATTACTCAATGGGCGGTATTCGTGTGAACAAGGATGGCCATGCTTACAATTTAGAAGGACTTTTTGCGCTTGGCGAAGTTGCCTGTTGGGATATGCATGGATTTAATAGACTTGGTGGAAATTCTTTAGCAGAAACGGTTGTGGGAGGTATGATAATCGGTAAAAAAGTTGCCGAATATACAAAAAAAGCTTCTCTAAAAACCGATAAAACCCTAGCAGAACAATTTGCTAAAAAGGAACAAGATAAAACGGCGTTGCTATTGAATACTCCTGAAGGAGAAAATGTCTATAAGTTACGCGATGAAATTTCTGCTATATTGATAAAAGATGTACATATTTTTAGAACGGAAGAAGGATTAACAAGAGCTACAGACGGATTGTTGGACATTGTAAAACGCACAAAAAATGTTAAAGTACAGTCTAGTGCACCGGGTATGAATCCTGAATTATCTACAGCTCTGCGAATTGAAGGAATGGCAAAACAGGCTTATTTGATTGCAAAAGGAGGTCTAGACAGAACAGAATCGCGCGGTGCACATAGCCGCGAAGATTATCCTAAAAGAGATGATAATAAATGGTTAAACCGAACTTTAGCACGCTGGCCAGATCCTGACGGTGAACCTGTATTTACTTATGAGCCAGTGGGTTTGTTAGATCTACCTCCCGGTTATCGGGGGTATGGAGACGATCTTAGAGAAGACATGAAGATGTCTATCGAGGACTATAACAAGAAGATTCCCGGTGAACAGAAACAACACGGTAGATTAGAAACATCGGAACCAATAGGGACTAAACTACCAAAAGAAATGTGGAAAAGTGAAGTTAAGGAGACGAAATAATGGAACGGACATTAAAATTTAAAATATTTAGATATAATCCAAATATTGAAAATGATAAGCCGCGCGTTGAAACTTTTAAGATTAACGAAACTCCACGTCTAAACGTATTCACTGCATTAAACCGTATTCGTGAAGAACAAGCACCGGACTTAATGTTTGATTTTGTATGCCGTGCTGGGATTTGTGGTTCATGCGCTATGATGATAAACGGAAGACCTACATTGGGCTGTCGTACGCTTACTTCAGATTTACCGGAGAATATTGAACTTTATCCATTACCATTTTTTAAAATGTTAGGAGATCTATCAGTTGATACCGGGATATGGTTCAGAGGGATTTCCGAACAATTAGAATCGTGGGTTCATACACAGAAAGAATTTGATCCGGAAGCACAAGAAGAACGCATGGATAACGCACTTGCTAATAAAATATATGAATCAGAAAGATGTATAGAGTGTGGTTGTTGTCTAGCAGGTTGTGCAACCGCACAGGCTTATCCAAATTTTTTAGGAGCTGCAGGACTAAATCGAATAGGACGATTTATAATGGATCCACGCGATCAGCGCACTGATGAGGAATGGTTTGAGCTTGTTTCAACTGATGAAGGAGTATTTGGATGTATTGGAATGATGGCTTGCGATGATGTATGTCCGAAAGAGTTACCATTACTAGAGGTGTTTTCCTACATTAGAAGAAAAATGAGTACGGTACCACTAAAAAGATAAAATAATAGTTAATAGCGGTTATTGTAAAACCCCCCGGTTTTTTTAACAGGGGGGTTTATTTTAGAAAAATGATTAATGTTGATGAAAATAACTTTCCTCAAAAGAAGAGATAGTTTCATTTAATTTATCTATTACATCCGAATCTGTTGATTGTTTTGCTTTCATAGAGTAAACCAATAACTGATGAAGTAAAGTAAGATTGGTTACGTATTTATTATGCC
>JAUXHY010000073.1 GCA_030621275.1 bacterium
GTAAGACCTTTTACAAAAAACCATGTTAGTAAATATACAAAACCAATCAAAGCTAAATGAAAAGCCATAGGTTCCACTGCTTCGGTAGTAAGTGTTAATTTACCTGCGCTAGGTAATGGGGCTTCTTTATAAACACCTATTCGTGTGTCGGTGGTAATGTCATCAATGCTCTTTATTAAATCACTTTTCCCTTTTCTAATACCCCATTGAATTAATGCCATGCCACCGAAAAAAGCATATATATATCCTATCGCTGCGAAAGTCAGACCTACCAATCCACCACCTTCAAATCCCCATTGTTCCCAACTATTACCCATCGCATAAGCGAGACCGGGTCCCATTCCAAAACCAAGCGGGAGCAATAATCCTATCCCAAGAAAGAGGTCAGGAACTAAAGTGTAAAGAAGGATAAAAGCTACAACTAAGCCAATTATACCTTGTAATAAATAAGATGATAATGATGCTAACGCCTTACTTACCGGACCTTTTCCCCAATGGGTTTTTTCCTGTCTTAAGCCGAGAGCAATAAAAGTTAGAGCAAGAAAATGATATACATATAATCCTAATCGTTCTGAGGGTAATTCAATTAGTCCTAATCCCTGGGAACCAATTAGTAATGCTAAAAATCCGGCAATCAAATTGTTTGGTATTAAATACTTTTGAAAGAATTTAACATGCCGTCTTAACCATGTAGCAATTATTAAAAATGTACTTAGATATAATAAATCAAGTATTACATCTCGAAGATATACATCAAGGTCCCAAGGATTCATCTTTACCTCCCAATATTTGAAGAAATATAATTTGAATTATGATTAGTTGATAGTATTTTTACTAGTATTAATAAAAATACAAAATAAAGTCAATTAAACTGATTCCCAACTAAAATAAATTCTCAACGGTTCTTGAATTTAATTAATAAAACCTAACGTGTCCTTTGCCAGTCAGAATCTTCTAAATACCCTTCAAGTTCTTTCCACATTTCATTTATATTACACCGCATAATTATAAGGTCTTGTTTTGTGCCTTCTAAATCTTTCACATAACCAGGTAATACAGCTTCTTGCTTAAAACCCATTCTTCTACAGATACTAATTGCTGATTTTTGTGGTTTCATAATTTTAATGATTATTTCTTCAACATTTTTACTAATAGCCAATGAATACAATTCACGTGTTATTAACATTCCCAAACCTTTTCTGCGATATTCATCTGAAACTAATACTCTAATTTCGCCGAAATGCTTTTTCCATTTTCTTTTTTCGAATTCTAAAAGTCCATCTGCAACGATTTTATCTTTAATTAGAGCGATAATTCGTACACTCTCTCCTGACTTTGATGATTTAATGATCTGTTTAACCGTATCTTTATCGGTTACATCCACTCGTAAATACTTTCTATCTTCTTTTGGAAGAGACTTGAAAAATATAGTTAATCGATTCAGGTCTTTCTTTTTCAGTTGACGTAATACGATTTCTGTACCATCCTTTAATTTGACATTTTTATTCATATCTGTACCTTTTTATTGTACCTGCTTTAAATTTCTTACATTATTTCCTTAATTACTAATTAAACGGTATTAAACCTATAAAAGTGTAATGAAAAATAGATTAAATAACAATTAAAACCAAATTCCTAAGAGTTTTTGGAATTTTAACTTACTTGAATGGAGTACAGAGGGTTGTAAAATTATAATATATTTTTTACGTAGATTGTAGTAATAGTCAATGAACCAGCAATGCCTAGGATTACGTCACCGTTTTGATCTCGCAAATTTGATAGAGCTTCATCGCGAAGGGGTAAACTTGAGATAAAATATTGACTGTAGTTATTATCAAGAATTGATACGGTTACTTGGGATAAATCGATTGGGAACATGCCTTGAGATAGGTTAAAAATTGCGTAACCTTGTTGGCCTGATTCGCTTGGAGGGAAAAATGCGCTATGTGAAAAAGCTATGGAATCATTATTAATAACTTCTCTAAATGTAAAATTTCCTAGAGAAACATTATCATCGGTTAAAAAATGAACTAAATTATTTTGATCAGAATTGAGTAATAGCGTATCAGCATCCCAAATTGTACCATCCATGACCAATTCTGCAGGTGGGAACGGTATGGTAGTTCCATAGATTATATTGCCACTACTGGTTTGAATTTGAAATTCATATTCCTTCCCAAATTCAATTTGAGTGTCTGCATATTGATTCAAAGGTTTATAACCGCTGTAGGTATAGACTTCTATCGGTTGTGAGTCAATCCGATCTCCGCGACTAAATTCTTCAATTGTACCTGCGTTTTCCTGCCATTCAAATTCTGCTACTAAATTTCCGGAAGATTGTTCAATTAATATAACCGACGTCATTGTCGAATCATGAATTAATGGTAAAATTTCCGCATAATCATCTACATGCGGCTCACCTTTATCCGGTACTCCATTCCCACGCCCCTCAAATGTTCCACCAAATCCGGAAACACCAATATCATCATTCAACGGTTCACCTTCATCCCATTTGCCGTTACCGTTTTCATCGGTGTAACCGACCCAATCACCGTTATCATCCAAACCGTTGAATAAAAATGTGTCGGTTACTAACATTGTTTTATCAACGCGGACAACAGAATTCATAAAATCTGTCGGATTTAAAATTGCTTCGATACGCAATTCACTTATGTATGAACTGAAATCATCTGAAAAATCAGCAATGCTTAGTTTCTTAGTACAGCCACTAATTCCAATTAGTATCAATATAATCAGTATTTTATGAATTATTTTCATTAGAATTTAAATTCCACTCCGAGTGATGGGAAAAATGGGAACATACCGATTGCTGTAACTGAATCATCTTCTAAATCCCAATCATATAGTAATGTATTAAAATGATTGGTAACATTAATGATTTGAAATTTGAAATTCCCATCCCAACCAAAAGGTGATATTTTACGAGCCCAACTCACATCTAAGCGAAGATACATCGGGTACCGTGCTGAATTTTTTAAACCGGTTAGTTCAACCAAATTTCCATAAGGGTTGTTAAAAGTATTGCTGCCACCTGGACCCGAACTTGTATTTTGCGTATATGTATAACCAACTGTTGGTGTATATGGTCTCCCACTGCTATTGCTGATTGTAAATCCAAAATTATTTTTTTTGTTTAATGTGTAATTTGCAACAACATTTAACGTATGCGGTTTATCGGATTGCGGTGCAAATATTTCACCAAACTCTTCGGTAATTTTACCATCGCTATTAAAATCATATTCCTGACGATTGTAGATATAAGAATAACCAATCCAACCGGTTAACTTACCTGTAGTTTTACGTAATAAAAGTTCAATTCCATATACTTCTCCGGTTCCTTCGATATAATCATCATTTAAATCAACCGGATTATTGTTGGGATTGTTTGTTAGAACATTATCATATGGTTTGTAATAACCTTCCAAACTTGCAAAATATCCACTACCAAGCCATTGCTCAACTCCGAGAATAAATTGCTGCATTGATTTGGCTTTATAATTTTCAGGAATCGGTTGCCAAAAATCTATGATATTTAAAATTGCGTCATCATCATTTGTTGTAAACAAAAACTGCTTGTACTTACCCCAAGCTCCTTTTAAAGCCAAATTTTCATTTAATAAATATTTAAAACCTAAACGTGGCTCAAAGTAATATTTATCATGTAATTCATATTTTGAAATTCGAAAGCCCCGCTGAAATGTAAGTAAGGGAGTAATTCGCCACTTATCTTGTAAATAATAACTAAGGATATAGGGTTTTTGATTTTGATTAAAAAATGTAATATCATCCATTCCAAACTTAAATTGCATACCTAATTGTTTAAACTCAAAACCGGTGGTAATAGTGTTTTTATTCGAAATATACCAATCCAATTTTTCTTTCACAGTCCAATCATTTATTTCGTTAAAAACGATAATCCGTTTAGTTTGTGTATTGCCTAATGAATCTTGTTCGGATATACTAAAATTTACATCGAATTGAAAGTTTGTATTTGCCACTGAGAGTGTAGAAAGAAATTTCGAATTTGGTACATAACGCCATTGAAGACTATTAGTATAATTCCCCCAATCCCAATCAAGACAAATTTCATCATCGGATTCACCCAAGTTCATAAACAAAACATCGCGACCGAGGTAGGTAGAAAATGTCAATCGATTTTTAGATGATATATTATGAATTAATTTGCCTTGTGTATCCCAAAAATAATATTTCCAATCTACATCACTGGTATTTGGTTTAATCATATAATATAGTTCGGCTAACTTGTCAAAATATGTTCGCCGATATGACCACATCCATGAACCTTTATGGAGCGGTCCTTCGGCAAGAATTTTTGAACTCAATAAACTAATTTCCCCTTGTACTTGGCTTAAATCCCAATATTTACCAAAACCTTTTCCATCAAATAATTTACCATTCTTTGAGTTGCCTTCCTTCGATGTGATTTGCAAAACTGATGATACTCGGTTTCCGAAATTCGCAGGAAAACCACCGGCGATGAATTCCGCATCGGAAATCGCATTTGCGTTAAAAGTAGAAAATACTCCGCCTAAATGGTAGGGATTATACAGTTCGATGCCATCCAATAAAATCAGATTTTCATCGGTACTGCCACCGCGTACAACTAAAGCCGATGAAAAATCATTAGTTGATGTTACGCCCGGTAAAAGTTGAAGTGTACGGAACAAGTCAGCTTCAACAAATGCAGTGGCATTTTTTATCTCACGTAAACCAAGATTAATTCTACTCACTTCTACTTTTTCTTTAAAACGCTGACGTTCAGCAGTTACGGTAACTTCTTCTCCCGTAATTACTGTTGTTGAAAGTTCAAAGTCATGACGCTGATCATCATTGGATGAAATATTTGTCACTAATGATTCTGTTTTATAACCCATCATCATGATTTTAAGGTTATGCTCACCGGTGGGTATATTTGTGATTATAAAGTATCCATGATTATCGGATGCCGTACCAATGTCCGTTCCCTCTAAAACTACATTAGCATACATTATAGGTTCACCGGTAGAAGCGTCTTTCAAATAGCCACTAATTCGACCAAAATTGCTTTGGGCAAAAAGACAGGTAATCCAAATAAGTAGGATTATTAGTTTTTTAGAAATTATGTTTTTTGGTATAATCAATCGATTTAGAAGTTTATTAATAAACTTAACTTTATATTTTTTAATTCATTCCTAATATTAATTCGTATTAATCATATTTATCATATTTATCATATAATTATGAATTAATATTAGGACATACATTATTATTTTCCAAAAGGAATCTTAAAATATATTAAGAAAATTTTGCATCTCATCCTAATTAGACAATCCAAAATCCAAATTGTTAAATTTTCAATTTTATTGGCTGAATAATATTAATATAATTAACTGAGTAATTTATTTATTGTTTCCGGTAGCCAACAAATTGAATTATTTATTATAGTTTACTATAGATTATTGTGAGTGGCTTATAACCCGCTACAGAAAAGTCCCTTATGATTTTGAGACTTTTTAAGTATGATAATTATTTCTAATATTGAATGTTAGTTTTTCGCATAATGAAATTTTTACGAAAAAATTAGAGGGAATTATGAAAATAGTAGAGGATGGTACATTAAAAGGTACTTTTAAAGGATTTAAAAATAGAGACACAATATTCATATTTACTAATGGGTCAAAATGGCAACAGGATGAATACAAATACCATTATCACTTTTCTCATAGACCACATGCTAAGGTAATCGAAAAACCGGGCTATTTCGTGTTGGAAGTAGATGGAATGAAAGACTCAGTAAAAGTAACTAGGATTAGAAAGCAAGTGTTTGATAAGCGTTGATTGTTATTTCGCATAATCCTTTTTTAAGGAAGTTTGTAAATGTTACCCTTAAAATAATAATTCATTATTTAACACTCCCGTTTGTCCAATATATAATAGTATCTAAATTAATTATTAGAAAATCTCTAACTTCAGACTTATCGTTTAACGCCAAATGATTTAATATCACTTAATGAATAAAAATTGAGGAAAATATGAGATATGCAATTGCAATTTTAGTTTGTGTAATAATTTTTATTGGTTACTCTATAGTAATTGGTGGAATGGGTATAGGGGGTATCATCCCTTTAATATTATTATGGGCTTTATGGTATGGTGCTTGGCGATTAATTGTTGGAAAAAAGGAATCTAAGGCCAAGGAAACTGATGATATAATGACAATTAGAAAACGAACGTCAATTTTAATTGAACAAGATACTCAACAAGAGGATATGATTAAAATCCTGAAAGAAGAATTTCCAGGTTTCCATAATGATTATTATCAAGATATAATTACCGAGATTTCAGATACAAATACAAAATAAATAATATAAAAATAGATATAAGAAATATAAACCAAAATATAAATGAATTGAAAAATGATGGATTAAAGTATTCAATGCTTTCCACGTTTAATGACTGTATAATCATATCTGTTTGAGGTTTTAACTTGTCGATTGCAGATTCATGATATGAAATTGTTAAAGTGAATGATTTATCACCATTAAAAACTCTAAATAATCTTACAATGAAATCTCCTGATAAATATCTCGATTTTCGTTGGTATTCAGTCAATAATACTACTATACTGTTGATGGTAATTTTTTTTGTGCCTTTCCAAATTGACACAGGAGTATTGCTTATTTG
>JAUXHY010000004.1 GCA_030621275.1 bacterium
AGTTTTTGAGCTAACCGAACCGCTCGCTCGTCCGCCAAATTTTTGAATAAGCTCCTTTGCTTTAGAACGCGAAAGTGATTCCAAGCTACCTGTGATAACAAATGTTTTTCCTGCTAATATTTGCGCAGTAAGCGATAAATCCGGCTTGGCAATATTTACACCATTTTCGATACAGGATAATACCACATTTTTATTATCGCTATCTTTCCAAAACCTAACAATTCCTTCTGATACGATTGGTCCAATTTCAAAGATATTGTCTAACTCATCACGGGTAGCATTCATTAATAAATAAATATCAGCCCTAAAGTGTTTTTCTAATATTTTAGCGATATGTTCTCCCACATTTCGGATTCCTAATCCATAAACAAACCTCGCGAAAGTTGTGTTTTTGGAATTCTCAATTGCCACTAAAATATTAGTCGCCGATTTATCTGCCATTCTATCAAGATTAGCGAGGTCATCAAATTTTAGCGTAAATATTTTATCCACCGAAGATAATATATTTTTATCGACTAACTGCTCAACAAGCTTCTCGCCGAAGCCATCAATATCTAAAGCATTGCGCGAGATAAAGTGCTTAATTTTTCCTTTAATTTGCGCTGGACACGATAGATTCTGACAGCGCATTACCGCTTCATCTTCCTTTCTATATACAATATGTCCACATGTCGGGCAAGTACTTGGGATTTGATATTTTTCTGTTTTTTGCGGTCTTTTATCAATTATTACTTTAACAATTTTAGGGATAACATCACCGGCGCGTTCAACGAGCACAGTATCACCAATTCGAATATCTTTACGTTCAATTTCATCTTGATTATGTAGTGTGGCATTGGTCACCTTTACTCCACCAACCTGAACTGGACTTAAACGTGCAACGGGTGTAATTGCCCCCGTTCGGCCGACTTGTACATCAATATTTTTAATAATTGTAGTAGCCTGCTGTGCTTTAAATTTTCCGGCAATTGCCCAACGCGGAGAACGACTACGAATACCTAAAGTCTCTTGTTGTGAAAACGAATTGACTTTATAAACTGTGCCATCAATTTCATAGGGCAAGTCATTGCGCCTTGATTCCATATCATGATGATATTTAAGTATCTCATCAGCACCGGAGATATTTTTAATATAAGGATTTACAGGGAGTCCCCATTTTTTTAAAGCATCGAGGAAGTCCATATGCGTAGCGAATTCAGCACCCTTAATGATCCCCGGTTGATAACAATAAATTGAAAGCGGTCTTTCAGCAGTAATACTTGAGTCAAGGTGATGTAAACTACCGGCCGCCGCATTCCTCGGATTAGCAAATATTTTTTCTCCGATAGTTTCATGATTGGAATTAATTTCGTTAAAACTATCTTTTGTCATAATAACTTCACCGCGGATCTCCAGTGTTGAAGGGATTGGTTGATTAACATTTCTCAGTTTTAATGGAATTGCTTTAATGGTTTTTAAATTTTGCGTTATATCCTTACCGATTATGCCATCACCTCGTGTAGAACCATGTGTAAATGCGCCATTTATATAAACAAGCTCAACGCCGATTCCGTCTAATTTTAGTTCAGCTACATAATTTATTTCTAAATTTGTGTCTAAAAACTTTTTTACACGAGTATCAAAAGCTATAAGTTCATCGTTGTTCATAGCGTTTGATAATGATTGCATAGGAATTGTGTGTTGTATTGTTCCGAATTCTGTTAATGGTGCTGCACCAACGCGCTGCGTGGGAGAATCTAATGTTATTAATTCAGGATGAGCGGTTTCTAATTCTTCTAATTCGCGCAGTAGTTTATCATACTCACCATCTGAAATAATTGGATCACTTAATACATAGTAGCGATAATTGTGATTCCTTAACTCTTCACGGATTTTTAATATACGGTCAGCAAAACTCATCAAATTATTAATTATAATTTTTGTAAATATTCGTTAATAAATGATTTTACACTGAATAAATCTGCTTCAATAGGTTTAAAGGTCTTATGACAATAATTCCCCGTTTCATCAAGGAAATACAAGTCAGAGTATTCATTGCGTTTAGCGACTATATCTTTTATGGCTGATACCAAAGCATTAACATCATCTTGGGTACTGTAAATGCCAAAAGATGCTCTCACCATTCCTGCTTTAATTTTTAGTTCATCATTAAAATCAATTTTGTCTAAATCCTTTCCTGAACCCACTATTTCTTCGATTATCATTTCTTTTACGTAAGGATGAGCACAAAAACAAGCATTACGGACAGCAATATTATGATAATCATTGAGAATAGCCGCCACTAAACCATGGTCCAGTCCACGAATATTAAATGATATTGAAGCTGCTCGTGGGCAAGTCGAGCAATTAGTGTCTCCATAAATTATTACATGTTCAATTTGTTTTATGTGATTTAAGGCATCATTGATCAAAGCAGTTTCATCTTCATAGATAAATTCTATACCGATTTTATCCAAAACATCAATTGCAGCAGCCAGACCAATTGCGCCGGGGATATTGGGTGTTCCGGCTTCCTCGCGATCGGGAAATTGCTCTAATATTGTGTAACGGTCAACGTGAACCTGATCAACCATTCCTCCGCCTACTTCTTCCGGCTCCATGGAGCTTAGAATATCTTTTCGGCAAATTACAACACCGGGTGATCCAGGAACATAGGTTTTATGACCGGAAAAAACCAATGCATCTATGTCTCTTAGGGGATTTGAATGCCCGTTCATTTGAATCGGTAAATGTGCCGCCATTTGTGCACCGTCAACTAAAATAAGGGCACCATATTTATGAGCCAATTCAGCAATATCATAAATTGGGTTAATAATGCCGGTTACATTACTGACACCGGTCATTGCTATATAATTAATTCTATCTTTGTTTTTTTCTAATTCTTCAGTAAGAATCTCCAAATTGATACAACCAGGTTGTCCACTATGATCGTCAAGCGGTACATGAACCACTTTTCCCGCATGTTTGCGATGAGGCAGATCATTAGAATGATGTTCCATTAAAGATACTAACACAACATCTCTGTCTGGTTGAAAATCGCGAAAAATGCGCGCAATACGATTTATTCCTGCCGTGGTACCACTCCCGGTAAAAAAACAGGCATATTTATTGGGGTCTGCTTTTACAAATGATAAAATTCTGTCGTGAGCCCACTTGTAATTTTGTGTAGCAATTTTTGCTGAAAAATGTAAAAGACTGTGTGTGTTGGCATAATGATCATAGAATGATTCTATAGCATTATATGCGGCTTTCATCATTAAAGTGGAAGCGGTAGAATCCAAGTAAATTCGTTTGGTTTTTTTGCCATCTGCACGAGTATATAGAGTATCTAAACCTATAAAATCTGATTGTATATCTTTTAAATATTTAGGTGAATTATCCATATTCAAAGTTACAGTGATTTTGTGCAATTCACACGATTGGGTTGTCAAAAAGGGGATATTAATATTTTATTGATATGATTTAACTTTAGTAAATTAGTATAAGATGGCAGCATTTATTAATAGGGAATATGACTATGCAATTCGCATTTGTGCCTATTTGGCCAGTTTCTATAAAAAGGAATTCAAATCTGTACCGGAAATCTCCAAGAAACTATTTCTTAAAGTACCCTTTACAACTAAAATAGTTCACCAATTAAAGAATAATCATATTCTTGAAACAATACAGGGGAAATATGGTGGAATTAGGTTAAATGTATCTCCCCAAAAACTTACTTTCTATGATATACTATTTGCAATGGGATTTGATATGACAATTAATGAATGCGTCAAGAATCCAAGTATTTGTCCGCTTGTTGATCATTGTAAAATTCATGTGTATTTCACAGATCAAGAGCGAATGATAATAGAAAATCTAAAAAACGCAACTATTAATAATTATAAGATAACAGATGAGGAATTGTCTTAAGAAGTTCTGATTTTTATAAAATTTAATCTATAATTATATTCTAGCCTATCAATTTATTAATTGGAGGTTATTATGAAGTTAATTCGGTCTTCTTTTCTTTTAATGTTTGTTTGTCTATTTCTTTCTAATATAATATTTGCTCAAGCCTACAATAATCCTGAAAGTGTTGTATATGACGCAGCTAACGACAGGTATCTTGTTTCAAATAAAGGAGATGGTGATATTATATCAGCACCAAAAACAGATCCAAATAATATCAGCATCTTTTGTACCGGGTTTGCTACATCTATTCGCGGTATTACGATTATTGGTAATACTGTCTGGTGTGCTGGTACACATAGTAATGGTACTAGTCAAGTTCTTTATAATTTCGATTTGAATACTGGTAACTATATAAAAGAAATTTTAATAGGAGGTGGAAATTTTATCAATGATGTGGTTTCAGGGGAAACAGGTTTCATTTATGTATCAGATGGTAATATCAATAAAATTTATAAGGTAAATACAAATGATGGCAGTTTTTCTGATCTAAATTTTGGTGGTGCAAATGGACTATTATTTGATGAAACAAATAATAGATTGATATATACTGATGATACACCCATTAATGGTTCTCAAATTTCTGCCATTGATTTAGCAACTAATACAAGCTCAGTATTGATTGCAAATCCTAATTTTCAGGGACTTGATGGTTTAACTGTTGATCATTTAGGTAATTATTACGTTTCAGCATGGAGTGATAACACTGTTTACAGATATGATCCAAATTTTACATCGTTGGTTGTTGCTTCAACTGGGCATAATGGTGTAGATCATAGCGGAGCAGCTGATATTTTCTACGACCAAGTTAATAATGTTCTTGCTATACCAAATTTTACTGCAAATACTGTTGATTTTATTCCTTTTACCCAATTATCAGCTTATGAAAATGAAATAAACATTCCGAATGAGTTCCAATTACACCAAAATTTCCCAAATCCATTTAATCCAAATACTACAATTTTTTATGATGTAAGTAAGGAATCAAATATTAGAGTAACTGTATTTGATCTTTTAGGTAGAGAAATTGTTACATTGGTTGATGATGCTAAACCTGCAGGGTGTAGATCCGTTAATTGGGATGGCAGGAATTATGTGGGTAATTTGGTAAATGCAGGAATATATATCTATCAGATTGAAGCGGAAGGATTTATACAGACCAAGAAAATGGTTCTACTTAAATAATTTATAAATCACTTTGTAGAAAAGGGCAATGTTTAAACAATATTGCCTTTTTTCTTTTTGTTAAACGATAGAAATTCTTTTATGTCAGAAGTGATATTATCAATAAAAAACCTTTCCAAATCATTTGGCAAACGAAAAGCTGTTGATGACTTGTCATTTGATATAAAAGAAGGTGAAATATTTGGTTTCCTTGGACCAAATGGAGCTGGCAAATCAACAGCAATCCGGTCTATGCTAGCATTAATAAAACCCGATGAAGGGGATATTGAAATATTTGGAAAATCAATAATAAAATACCGTAATTCTGCGTTGCAAGATGTTGGGGCATTGGTTGAACGTCCAGATTTTTATGAGTATTTATCAGCGTATAAAAACTTATCTCTTTTAGCAACAATGGATGAAGTTCCAAAAAAAAGGATTTACGAAGTTTTAGAGAGCGTTGGGCTATCTAACCGCAGTGAGGACAAAGTAAAAGCATATTCTCAAGGAATGAAGCAGCGTTTAGGCTTCGCGCAAGCGCTATTAAGCAACCCTAAATTATTGATATTGGATGAACCTACAAATGGTCTTGATCCACGTGGAATGAAAGAGGTTAGAGACCTAATACGGAAATTGGCACAAGAGGGTATCGCCATACTATTGTCATCGCACTTGCTGCATGAGGTAGAACAGGTTTGCACAACAATGGCTATAATTAATTTGGGTAAATTAATTAAGATTGGCAGCGTGCATGATTTACTAAATGAATCTGACACATTTATAACTGAGATTAAAGCCGAACCGGTTGCTAAGGCGATGAAAGTGCTTAAAAGTTTAACATATATATCAAGTATCATTAATAGCGATGGTATTTTTAAGGTTAAAACTGCTACAAAGGATTTGAAAAACCTTACACGGACATTGGTTGAGGCAGGAGTGGATGTTTCAGCTATTATTCCACGAACCTCACTAGAAGATTATTTTTTATCACTTACCGGAGATAATATTTAGGATGTTGATTAAACTGATTGGTAATGAGATTATCAAAATATTCGGTAAAATACGAAGTTTACTTGGATTTGCGGCTTTAGCAGTTCTAATGCCTCTAATAATATGGGGGTTTTCTAAGGGCGCTACGGGAATTGAGCAAGACATTATACGTCAGTTGGGAGATTCTTTTATCATTGTCGGTTCGATATTAAATGGATTTTTGGTTACTTATATCACAATGAATTTTTTATGGGTACATATCCCATTTTTATTAATGTTGGTTGCCGGTGATGTTGTCGCAGGCGAGGGAGCATCGGGGACATTTAGAATTATATTAACGAGGAGAGTATCTCGTATTAAAATTCTTTTCGCAAAATTAATTGCGACATACATTTACACGATTATCTTCATAACATTTTTTGTTATTATGAGTCTAGGTTTAGGTTCATTATGGCTTGGAATCGGCGATTTGGTTGTGTTTGATAAAGGAGTATTAATACTTCCGCAAGAAATGGCTTGGGCGCGATTTGCACTTGCTTTCCTTTTTGCTTCTTTTGTGATGATAGTTGTAGTTACACTATGTTTTATGTTCTCATCAATGGTCAATAGTGGTATTGGACCAATAATCGGCGCTATGGCGATAATAATAATCGGGTTGGCAATCGCTACTATTCCAATTGATATATTTAAAACAATAAGTCCGTATATTTTTACTTCATATTTTGATATTTGGCAGAAGGCATTTTTTGACCCGATTCCTTGGGTTGACATTGGGAAAGATGTCATGGTATTGTCAGCTTACACAGCTGTATTTATCATAATTAGTATTATTCATTTTATAAGAAAGGACATTTCAACTTAATGAAACAACTCGTAACATTTTTAATTGTTTGCACATTATTTAGCAATTTAACTGCTCAAGAATCCACAACGAGTATTTTCCCTACTGCTGCTACGGTTTTGGATAGTCTGGAACAAAATTATAATCGTATTGAAGATTATTATGTTCGTATTGAAATATCGATTAAAACACCTATGCTGCGGATGCCGCGTAAGCGGGTTGAATTTTGGTTCAAACAACCCAATTTAACAAAAGTAGAGACAAAGGGATTTGCTGCAATTCCAAAATCGGGAATTGTTTCCTCGCCAATTGATTTATTTGATAATCTTAATAATATTTCGGTAATTGGCGCTGAATATTTTAATGACAAACAGGTTTGGATATTGCGAGGCGATTTAAATCCTGATTCATTGACATTTAAAAATATAGGTGATATGAATTCAGCGCCAAATTTGGAAATGCGTTTATTGGTTGACCGTAGCAACTGGACATTGATAAAGTCCGAAACTTGGATGGATACATCAAAAGTAGTTGAAATAGAATCAGAATATGAGTCAGTTACAGATGATATTTATTTACCAAAAGAAACAGTTATTAGTTTTGATTATTCAGGCGGAATGCCGTCCGGAATGGAAGATACGTTTGGAGCAAAACATCAATTTGGCAGTATGCGCGATGATTCGCAAAAAAAGAAAATGTCAGGAAGTATTACTTTAAAATTTTCTAAATATAAAGTTAACCAAGGAATTGATGACGCGTTTTTTGGGCAGAAAGAACCTGAGTAATTAAAGTAGAGATTTGATATTGTCTATTTGAAATTTAGCTTGATTGTAACCTTCTTGAATTGACCGCTCTGCTTGGTCAAAATCGAACATTTTTAAATCACCTAAGCGTGGTTGAATTAATATATCCGGTGGATCCATCGCTAGATTAATGCGCGTAATTTGTTCTTCCATTATTCCAACTGAGGAACCTAACACATCAATGATACTGGGTTTGGAACTTGAGCTGAACCAACGGCTTGCCTGTTTTTTTACAGCTCTTTCAGCAATACCATATTGTTCTGATATGCGTATAATAAATTCGTTCCGTTCTTTTGGTAGTTGTTTAATTTTTTCTTTTGATTTTTTGGTCGGTTTTTTACTCGCCAAGCCAGAGTTAAGGTCAATTGCAACAACGACATCAGCCCCCATTTCACGTACAACTTTTACCGGGACAGGATCCACTAGTCCACCATCTACTAACCATTTATCGTTTAAATGAACAGGTGTAAAGACTCCGGGAACCGACACACTAGCTCGAATACTTTCAATAATATTCCCTGAATCAAGTATCACTTTTTGCCCTGTATCTAAATCGGTAGCAATCATTTTCACAGGTATTTTAAAATCGTCAAAAGTTCTTGCATCAGTATGAAGGGAAAACAATTCATGAACTTTTTTACCATCCATTAAACCGGAACGCGGGAAAACAACATCGAAATACGACAAGACTTTTTTCCAATCCATTTGTAGGGCAAATTGTTTTAGGCTGTCCAAATCGCCGGTGGCGTAAACTGCCCCAACAAAGGCACCTATACTTGTACCTGTTACATAATGAATCGGAATTCCGGCTTCTTCAATTGCCTCAATGGCACCAATATGTGCCCAACCACGAGCGGAACCACTACCAAGTGCTAAGCCAACTTTCTTATTTTTCTTTCTCCACATGGGGTTTAATTTAAACAAACTACCCTTGAGAAAATATTATTGTTCTTCCAATTTATATTGAAAGACACCCTCTAACGGCGTATTAAAAACATGCGCGATACGAAACGCCAACTCCAATGATGGAGAGTATTTCCCTTTTTCAATGTGGTGTATAGTTTGTCTGGTTGCTCCAGCTTTCTCCGCAAGTACCTGCTGCGTCATTTCATCTGACTCAAATCGTAATCTTCTTATATTGTTTACGATATTTATTTTGCTCATACTAGATGCCTTTACGATAATAGACTAGTTGTGTAATATCTCCGGCTATTTGTGCAACAACAAAAAATAGCAAGATGATATTTGTACTCATTATCGGTGATTTACCCATTAGCAAGCTCACTACAGCTTGAAAAACACCTAAAATCAAAATATAATATGAAATTCTGATTGCTTTTAACTCAATCAGTTTATCACGTTCATCATTAAAATCATTTGCTTCCTTTTTATATATGGCGGTTAAAGTTATATGTGAAACAATTTCAAGTACTATCATCGCAAATACGACTCCAATAAAGAGTGTGATCAGTCCTGATGTATCAACAGTTGGTTGATTCAATGCACTAAACACCCTAGAAAAGTAGTATCCAAAAATAACTATAGTTATGATTAACGACGTCCAAAGACTTTTTTCTTTAAATGATAGATTCATGATTTTTTCCATTTGTTTAATTAATAGTATATTATTCTATACAATATTAATAAATAATATTACAAAATGTCAAGTATATTATACCATATGTATATAATACTAATACTGTTGCTACGTTATTACTTATAATAATATGAAATGTTACATACTTGATAGACTTTGTATTTATGGCGAAATTCCCGCCCGAATTTTATAATGTTATGAATAAACGTATAGCACTCAAGACCATTGGATGTAAATTGAATTTTGCAGAAACCTCGACTATATCTCGCGAATTTACAAGTCGAGGATTTGACATAGTGGATTTTAATAGCAAGGCAGATGTTTATATAATAAATACTTGTACTGTTACTGCAAATGCTGATAAGGATTGTAGAAAAGCAGTTCATCAAGCAAACAGGAACAATCCCAATGCTTTTGTTGCGATGGTTGGATGTTTTTCACAATTAAAACCTGAAGAAGCTAATTCGCTCGAGGGCGTCAGTGCGGTTTTAGGTAATGATGAGAAATATAATGTATTTGAATACTATCAAGATTTTACAAATAATATTGATGAATTTGAATATCATAGCCATATAGATGAACTAGATGAATTTCATTATTCGTATTCTGCGAAAGAAAGAACCAGGACTTTTCTAAAAGTTCAGGATGGATGTGACTATGAATGTACATACTGTACAATTCCGTTAGCACGTGGGAAGAGCAGGAGTGATAATGTAGCAAATACGATGCAACAAGCGAGAGAAATCGCCAAAACGAGTACAAGAGAAATTGTATTAACCGGTGTGAATACCGGCGATTTTGGAAAAGGCACAAATGAATCGTTTTTTGATTTAATAAAAGAATTAGACAAATTAAAAGATATAGATCGCATTAGAATTTCATCAATTGAACCTAATCTATTAACCGCTGAAATGATTGATTTCATAGCAGAATCAAGGCTATTTGTACCGCATTTTCACATTCCATTACAATCGGGGTCAAATAGAGTGTTGAAAGATATGCGCCGCCGGTACCGGCGTGAATTATTCGCTGAACGGGTAGATAAAATAAAAGCTGTTATGCCTGATTGTTGTATTGGTGTCGATGTAATAGTTGGATTTCCAACTGAGACTGAAAAAGATTTTCAAGAAACGTATGATTTCTTAAACAGTTTAGATATTTCATATTTACATGTGTTTTCATATTCCTCACGTGATAATACTAAAGCATTAGATTTCAAAAATATTGTTTCCCATCCTCAACGCAAAGAGCGAAGCAAAATCCTGCATGAATTATCAGATTCAAAGCAAAAAACATTTTATAATAAATTTATCGGACAAAAAAGAAAAGTGCTATTTGAATCGTATGTTGATGGTAAAATACAGGGACATACTGACAATTATATAAAAGTTATTTCTTCCGGGAACAAAGAATTAAAAAATACTATTGTTACAGTTAAGTTGATAGAAAACAATAAATCCTTCACGGTTGGGCAGATTTGATTCAATTAGATAATATATCAAAGGAATATCCGGACGGCGTTTTATTTAGCAATGTATCCTTGCTAATCAAGAAAAGTATGCGCATTGGCTTGGTTGGTCCAAACGGATCCGGCAAGACCACTCTTTTACGTTTGATGCTTGGTAAAGAATCCCCTGACGAGGGTACTGTTCAGAAAAATAAAGGACTTTCGATAGGTTATTTACCGCAAGATATTATCATTGGAACAAAGCGGTCAATACTTGATGAGGTGCTAAATTCTTTTCCTGAAATAAGAGAAATTGAAAACAAGATGGAGATTATTTCATCGGAAATCGCAAGTAATCCTACCGATACAAAGAAGCTAAAGATACTAGGAGATTTGCAACAACGATTTGATAGTATTGGCGGTTGGACTATTGATAAAAAAGCCAAGGAAATACTAGGAGGTCTTGGATTTACAACAGATCAATTTCAAAGAGATATGGATACTTTCAGTGGTGGCTGGCGGATGCGTGTCGCTTTAGCGGGAATATTATTAAAAAACCCCGATGTATTATTTTTAGATGAACCCACAAACCATCTTGATTTAGATGCAACATTATGGTTGGAGAGTTTTCTTTCAGATTGGAAAGGCAGCTTAGTAATGATTAGCCATGATAGGGAATTTCTAAATAAGTCCGTAAATCATATTGTTGAAATTGACCGTGTAAAAGTAATACTATATAAGGGTAATTATTCGAGCTACCGCAAGCAAAAACAAATACGAATAGAACAACAACAAGCTGCATATTCTAATCAGCAAGATATGGTTGCGCAAACCAAGCGATTTATTGAGAGATTCCGTTATAAGAATACTAAGTCAAGACAGGTACAAAGCAAGATCAAGCAATTAGAAAAGTTAGAATTGATTGAAGAGCCTACCCAAAATAAAAAACGGATAAATATCAAGATACCGGTACCCGACAGGAGCCCCCTGAAAGTTGTCAGTTTAAAAAATGTCAGTAAAAATTATGGTGATATTTCAGTCTATGATAATCTTAATATTGAAATAGAAAGAGGTCAGACGATTGGTTTAGTTGGTCATAACGGAGTAGGGAAATCCACTTTATTAAAAATGCTTGCCGGTGTTGAACCGATTTCATCCGGAACATTACGTCCTGGAAAAGATGTAACAATTGCTTATTTTGCTCAACATCAGTTAGAGATACTAAATCCTAATTCTACTGTATTTGAATCACTGCAAAGTGTATCAAGTGGTAGAAATGAATCTGAATTACGTAGCTATCTTGGTAGTTTTTTGTTTTCAGGTGATTCAGTTGATAAATTTGTTAAGGTACTTTCGGGAGGAGAAAAATCAAGGTTAGCATTAGCTAAAATGTTAATCCAACCTGCCAATTTATTATTATTGGACGAACCCACAAACCACCTTGATATGGTTTCACGTGATGTAGTTGAAGCAGCATTAAAGAATTATACCGGTACAATCGTTTGTATTTCACACGACAGACATTTTCTAAATGAAATTACCAAGACCACCTATGATATTGGCAATGGTGGACTGGTTGCCTATTCCGGAAACTATGATTATTATATTTGGAAAAAGGAATCAAATGATGTTGGGGGTAAAAAACTTGAAAAAATTGAGAAACCAACGACTAAAAATAAGTCAAACTATAAAGAACAAAAAAAGATTGCCAATAGAATTAGAGTATTAAAACGAAAGCTTGGAGAGACGGAAGAACTATTGGAAAATATTAAAATTGATTTATTAAATCCTGATATAGCGAGCGATTTTGAAAAGATACAAGAATTGTTGGAGGAAGAGAAAAGACTAGAGGAATCATATTTCGTTTTATTAGAAGAATTGGAAGAGACAAGCCTTTAGTTGATATATTTTGATTCACCCCTCTAAATCTGAGACCCACGCTAGGAAATATTATGTCCCCCTTTGGAGGGGGATTAAGGGGGAGGGATTATGTCATTCTGAACAAAGTGAAGAATCTAAAATTGCTTTCTAATTTTTAATTCCTTTAGCTGCTTGAATTATTGCCTTTGACTGTCCAATAAGTGATTCAGCTCCTTTTCTGTGAAATTCATCAAAAGTGTCAAAAAACCAGTTATAAGCGTTATCAACAATTTCTAAGTTTTTTTTACTAATATGAATATCCTTTAGAAATCTAGGATGGACAATTCTGTTTCGAATCTTAATTGTCTTTTCAAAATTGTCCCAATCTTCAGTTGTTTTATCAATTGATTCAAATACAAAATTTGTATAATTAAACATATCAAGCGCAAAAGTAACATTATCAGCAAAAGGTATTTTTTTAATCTTTTTTATTTTTTCGCCATTTTTAGAAACGATATAATATTCATTTAATTTTTTTAGTTTATTTTTTGACAATCCAAGATCTTGATATTTTTGTTCATTGAGTACATCTTTTTTCAAATAATTAATCATACTCTCAATGGTTTTAAAAGTTGTTATGATAAATAAACTTTTCCAAACTTGCGAATGGTTTAGTTTTATGTACGATTTGACAAAATTCCTTTCCTTAATCATTAACAACATCAGTTTATAACTTGGTGTGTAAATCTCTCTTTCTTTGATGTCTATTGCCATCTTTCTTAGTTTATTCATACTCCTCAATCGGCGGACAGGCACATACTAAATTTCTATCACCATAAGCATTGTCAACCCGCCCGACAGACGGCCAAAACTTATTGTCCTTAAGCCATTCAGCAGGGTAAGCCGCCTGTTCGCGGGAATAAGGATGGTTCCAATTATCCGATGAAATTTCCTGCGCAGTATGTGGCGCATTTTTAAGGACGTTATCGGTTTTGTCTGCTTTGCCACTTTCAACATCTAAAATTTCTTGTTTAATTGAAATTAATGCTTCACAAAATCTGTCTAATTCCGCTTTTGATTCACTTTCGGTCGGCTCGATCATCAGTGTGCCCGGTACAGGGAAGGACATTGTGGGAGCGTGGTATCCGTAGTCCATTAAACGTTTGGCAACGTCTTCTTCGGTAATTCCCGATGTTTTGCGCAAAGGACGCAAATCAATTATGAACTCATGTCCAACTCGTCCTTTAACACCGCGATAAAGTATAGGAAAATGTTCTTCCAATCGTTTTGCCATGTAATTGGCATTTAATATAGCAACTTGCGATGCATGGGTAAGTCCGGCGCCATTCATTAGTGTTATGTATGCCCAAGAAATCGGTAATATATTAGCGCTGCCCCACGGCGCTGCCGATACCGCCGATGTTCCTTTTTCGTTATCAGTTTTAACAACGCTGTGTTTTGGCAGAAAATCAGTAAGATGTTTGGTAACACAGATCGGACCCATTCCGGGACCGCCGCCACCGTGTGGAATTGCAAATGTTTTATGTAGATTAATATGAATTACATCAGCGCCGAAATCCGCAGGGTAACAAAGCCCCACCATTGCGTTCAGGTTAGCGCCATCCATATAAACTTGTCCGCCATTTTTGTGAATGATGTCGCACATTTCACCGATTGCTTCTTCAAAGACACCGTGCGTAGATGGATAAGTAACCATAAACGCGGCCAAGCTCTGACTGTGCTGTTCTACTTTGGTGCGTAAATCTGTGATATCTATATTACCATTATCATCACATTTGACAACGACAACCTTCATACCGGCCATTACAGAACTAGCTGGATTTGTTCCGTGAGCTGAGGCGGGAATTAAGCAAATATTACGTTGCGACTCACCATTATGATGATGGTATGCCCGAATTACCGTCAATCCGGTATACTCTCCTTGTGCTCCTGAATTTGGCTGCATAGAAACGGAAGGTAGTCCGGTTATTTCTTTTAAATAGTTCCCTAATTCCTCAATTATTTGCTGATATCCCTGTGCTTGTTCAATTGGTGCAAACGGGTGTAACTCGGTGAATTCTGGTAAAGTTATTGGCATCATTTCAGATGCAGCATTTAGTTTCATGGTGCAGGAACCAAGCGGAATCATACTAGTATTTAGTGACAAATCTTTCATCTCCAAACGATGCAAATAGCGCATCATTTCAGTTTCAGAATGATATAAATTAAAAGTAGGATGTGTTAAATAATCCGATTCTCTTTTTAATGCAATTTTATTTTTTTGTTTAAGCTTAGTGTCATTCGCGTTCTTCGTGGTTAAAGTTTTTAGTATATCTGCGATATCTTTTTCAGTAGTTAATTCATCAACACTAATTCCAATATCGCCATTATCATAATATCTGAAGTTGATTTGTGATTCTTCGGCGGATTTGCATACTTCATCAGCGGATTTTCCGCTTAATGATATTCTTAAGGTATCAAAATATGATTGAGTCAATATTTTATGACCAAGCTTGGAAATACCGTTTGCCAAAATATTTGTTTTTTGGTGAATCAATTCAGCAATTTGTTTTAGTCTTTCCGGTCCATGATAGACTGCATACATTCCTGCCATTATTGCTAACAATACCTGAGCGGTGCAAATATTTGATGTTGCTTTCTCACGGCGGATGTGCTGCTCGCGTGTTTGTAACGCCATGCGATATGCTTCATTACCATGCCTGTCGACTGTTACACCAATCACCCGTCCGGGAATTTTGCGTTGAAATTTTTTATTAGCTGCGAGGTAGGCAGCATGTGGCCCACCGTATCCCATTGGTACGCCAAATCGTTGCGTATTGCCAATTGCGACATCTGCGCCAAATTCCCCGGGCGGTGTCAACAATAATAAGCTCATGATATCAGCTGTTACAGCAACATAAATTCCTGAGTTATGGGCAGATTTACAGAATTCAGTATAATCGAATATTTCACCATCGGTTGCTGGATACTGTACAAGCGCCCCAAAAACATTATCATTAAATTTAAAGGATTGATGGTCACTAATGATTAATTCAATTCCAAACGGAGCGGAGCGGGTTTTGAGTACATCAATTGTCTGTGGATGACAGCGTTCAGAGACAAAAAATACATTGCGGTCATTTTTTTTAACTTCGCGGAAGAACATCGCCATCGCCTCGGCGGCGGCGGTTGCCTCATCTAATAGTGACGAATTTGCCAATGGTAAACCGGTTAGATCAGATATCATTGTTTGGAAAATAAGTAATGCTTCTAAGCGACCTTGAGAAATTTCCGCCTGATAGGGTGTATATTGGGTGTACCAACCGGGATTTTCTAAAATATTGCGCTGAATTACAACTGGAACCTTTGTGCCGCAATATCCCTGCCCGATAAACGAACGGAATACTTTATTTTTAGCTGCAATCTTTTTTGCTAATTGTGCCAGATCATGTTCGCTAATATTATTTTCAAGAGTAAGCGGTTTCTTACTTAAAATTGATTTTGGAATAGTCTCATTTACTAACGCTTCTATGGAATCTGAACCAAGAACCTTTAGCATTTCGCTAATATCTTTTAGCGATGGACCTATATGGCGTGGAACAAATGAATCGATTGGTTTTGTCATAAAAATGTCTTTTTAATTTGATTAAATTGTGTTTTTGCTCTGTAAAATTATGGCTGAATTTAGAACCTCTTTTTTGTTTGCGAAAACAAGATTAAAAGCTTTAATGTAATACATAATAATAATTGGAATTGGAGATTTTATGATATATCGTATTTTAATATTTATCTTATCTGTTGGGTTTTGTCAAAATATAATCTACAATGACTTTTTCACTGAAAATACACTACGGTTTGATTATTTTCATAGCGGTGTAGCCGATACAGAACACATCAGTCTTGACGAACTACGTTTAGAAGGTGCTTGGGCAGGTAGTAAAACCAACTTAATTGATGATATGCACTTGGGATTATACCGTTTTGAAGTAAACGATATAGAGTCAGAACAAATAATCTACGCCTATGCTTTTGCCAGTATTTTTGGCGAATGGCAGACTACCGGCGAAGCTGCCGATGGTGTTTGGCGTACCATTCATGAATCACAGCGCTTTCCAGAACCGAGGCAACCGTTCCGATTAGTTCTGAAAAAAC
>JAUXHY010000124.1 GCA_030621275.1 bacterium
TTATCAACAATAGTCGATATCCATTCAGAACGTGGTTCATAGAATAAACGCAAATCAGAATCCATTATACCTTCACCACACCTTACCGGAATACCAATTTGACTTTTTCTTTCTAATAGTAAAACCGTAAGTCCATTACTCGCCACAATTCTAGCGAATGTAGAACCGACAGGTCCAGCACCAACTATAATAATGTCATAATGTTTCGTGTTCCACATAGCTTATAACCTCAATTGGACAAACATAGATACACAATTTACATTCTGTGCATTTCTTAATATCTATTTCGATATCTTCTTCGAATAATTCGATACAGTCAGCAGGACAGACAGCTACACAGGCACCACAAAAATCACACTCATCTTTGTCAACTTTAATCATCTGTGACGCCAAAAGTAGGATATACTTTTTGATAGCGCAAATAATTATAACTGCGCAATATGAAGAACAATATTAATAATGGAATCAAAAACCATGCTTCACGTGATACAACAAACATTGAAAAAATAAATATTGGATAGAATTTGGCTCGTTCCAAATGACGGATATGTTTACCAAATAGTAATACAATTAGAAATGGTAACGAAACGATTGAAGCTGTGCTGATGACAGGATCATCAATAGAAATTCCAAACATTATACAAAAAATCAGAGCAAAGATTGCTATACTTATTTGAATATTTTTATACTTTTGATCGATAATTTGTGTTTCTTCATATTTGATGGAATGGATAAAAACAATCGCGGCAAAATATCCAAGATAAGATGAATAAAAATATATAAAATTATTCATAACCAAATCACTTGTAATAATCCACCCAATTGCGAAGAGAATGATGTATGTAATGAAGTAAAATAAACCTGATACTGTCTTTTTGTGAAATTCAATTTTTGAAATTTCCTTAACATTGAATTTCTTCTTCAAAGAAGAATAAATTAGCGTAATAACAAATAATCCTCCAATTCCTATCAACCAATCGCTCCAGTCCCAAAAATAGAATCTATCAGTTTGTGCTTTCCCGGCTGTCATCCCTGCAACAAATATGGACCAAATTCCAAATAATTGTGCCGGAATCCATTCCATAATTTTATCAAATGATTTTATTGATTGCGTTAATTTTTCATATCGTTGGGAACCAACGGGAGCATATCTTGCTAGTAACATTATTTTTTCTTCCTATTTCTTGATATAATAATTACAAGTACTACGATAACTAATATTATTATAATCCAATAATTTTTTACTTGCTCGATGGCGCTTTCCAATAAACCAACCGAATGCAAAAAGACAATAAAAATCATGACCGGTGCAATATATTTTAAGAACACTTTAAAAATACCAACCAACCATGATCTATCTTTAAATACATTTTCTGCTCCATGTTTTAATTCGATTAATGCTTTATCGAATCCCCAAATCCATGCAACAAATATCGCAATTAATAATCCGCCAAGTGGTAATAAAACATTTGATGCTATAAAATCAGCTATATCAAAAAATGTCATCCCATTATAGGTAACATTAGCTAATAAATTAAAAGACAAAGCGCTTGGAATTCCAAATAAGAATACCAATGAACCAAGTACTAAAACAGCTCTATGTCTGCTCCACCTTCTTTCATCAACAAAGTATGCCACTACTACTTCTAACAATGAAATTGAAGATGTCAAAGCTGCCACAGTTAAAAGGACAAAAAATAATAATCCAAAAACATATCCACCTGTCATTCCACCAAAAACAACAGTCAGAGTATTAAAAATTAAACCCGGTCCACCGGCCGGATCTTGTCCAGTTGCAAAAACTGCAGTAAATATTGCTACGCCCGCCATAATGGCGATTAACGTATCGAGAAATACAATTTGCATAGCAGCTTTCGGAATGTTAGTCTTTTTATTCAAATAACTACCATAGGTCATTAAAGCACCCATTCCGAGACTTAATGTAAAAAAGGCGTGTCCCAATGCAATTAACACAGATTGACGGGTTATTTTAGCCCAATCCGGTTTCCACAAAAAAGCCAAACCTTCTCCCGAGCCTTTAAGCGAAATACCTTTAATCATTAAAATAATTAGAATAACAAAGAGAACAGGCATCATAATTTTACTAGCTTTCTCAATTCCATTTTTAACACCCAAAAAAACAACAGCCATCGTAAATACAAAAAAGATAGTATAAAAACCAATCATCCAAGTGGGATCACCAACAAGTGAATTGAAATGATTACTAGCTTGTTCTGCCGTTCCTAAAGCACTAAAATTTCCTTGCAGGGCCTCAATCATATAGCCCAAAGACCATCCCGCAATTACCGTATAAAATGAGAGGATTATGAACCCTGCCAAAACACCCAATCCACCAATTGCAGTCCAAAATTTACTTCCGCTTAATTTCCTGAAAGCGCCAACCGGATTTCGCTGTGTAGTCCTTCCCATTAATATTTCCGCTACCACGACGGGTAAACCAACTATTGCAATACAAATTAAATATACGAAGATAAAAGCAGCACCACCATTTTCTCCTGCGATATAAGGGAATTTCCATATATTACCGAGTCCAATCGCTGAACCGGAAGCAGCTAAAACAAATCCAAATTTTGATCCCCAATGTTCTCTTTTAGCCATTTGGAGATATATCCTTTTCTATAGTTTTTTCTTCCAATACATCACCTTCCATAATTTGATTGAATGGTTCCAAATGACTGTCCACTACAGCATCAAGCAATCCGTAAATATGTACGAAAAATGCCCACCAAGCATATTTGTTTCTATCTTTCAAATATGTATCATTTGAGCTTTCAATATTATAGTTTTTACCATTCTCAATTGCTTGCCAAATCGCTAGCGATTCTAAAGTAATAATGATCCCGGCTTTTAGATATTTACCATTGTAAATTTGTCCTCCACCCGGTAATATACTCCACAATGCAGCTTTTTTAGGGGTTTTAATTTTTGTTGAATCTATTTCCTGCCCAAATGAAGAAGAAAGAATTATAATAAAAATTAAAAACACTTTATGAATCAAAGCGTTTATCTCCTGACAGTTACCGATGATAGGTTGTGCCTTAGGATTAATTTTTATATCTAATTTTTTATATTTTTCTTCAAATATTTCACCATCAAAATGGAAAGGGATAAACTCGGTACTTTCTACTTTAATATGCTTTGCTTGAAATGTCTCAAATTCTTCTATGTCTGTTATTTTACCATTAGACAGTTTTGCGAAATTAGTAACAATTCTCCACCGTGTCATTTCTTTCACATAGCTAACATCAAATATACCATCATCTAATTTTGCTTTTGGAGTAAGTTGTAATCCGCCTCCAACATTCCAGCCATTTCCAATACTTACCAGAAAAATATCATCTTCAAGTTTTTTCCTATCTAAGGTTAACTTCATCGGAATTCTTTTATATGCAAATAACGTATACCCAATTGCTAAAATATAGCGGAAAGCTCCCTTAATAAATTCAATTTTTCTACCATTCCAATTTACTTGCCCCTCAAAACCCATACCAAGAACATTGACAAATTTCCTACCGTTAACCTCACCTACATCAATGTTTTTTACATCGTGGTTCAATAATATTTGAATTGCTTCTTCAATTGAATTATAGGGAATGCTGCAACTTCTTGCAAAATCATTTCCGGTTCCGATAGGAATCATTCCAAATGGTATTTTTAAATCGGGAACTCCATTAATTACTTCATTAATTGTGCCATCACCACCGATGGCTACAATAACATCAAATTTAGGACCGATTTCTTTTACTAATTCTGTGGCATGCATCGGTTCTTGCGTAAAATGAAATTCGTATTCTACTTTCTTTGTTCGGAGAATATTTTCAATTTGTGGTAACACTTTCATTGTTTTACCACTACCCGCTTCCGGGTTAACAATTAACATATATCTTTTTTTCTTAGGCATATTTACTCCTATTTTAATGTTGCAATACAATCAATTTCAACTGACACACCCTTTGGAAGCGCTGATACTTCAACAACAGATCTTGCCGGCGGATCAACACCGTCAAACCGCTCCTTAAATACCGTATTCAGTTCAGGATAATTTGATAAATTTGTAATAAATACGGTTAGCTTAATCGATTTACTTAAATTGGTTCCCGATGCCTTTAAAACAGATTCAATATTAATTAGTGTCTGTTTTACTTGTTCTGTGAAATCATCGGATACAACTTCACCTGTTTGGGGATCTAGTGGAACTTGTCCGGCAGTGTAGATCAAACCGTTAGATACAATTGCTTGACTATAATATCCAATCGCACCCGGTGCATTTTTAGTAAATATAATTTTTCTATTCATATTGTTTATTCTTTATTAGTTAAATCCCAAGTTGCTAAACCGATTTTATCATTGAAAGTACGTTTGGATTTACCCTCAACTTTATGAATTATAAATTCTCCGACTACAGCAACATTCATGCTAAATAGATGTCCGCCAAATATCTCCATATTATGATTCCCGATAGTAATATGCGCATGGATAAATGGTTTTTCATCCAATAACATAATATTCCCTTGGTATGTAATCAATTCATGATCTTCTTTGAATGTCTTCTTTATGTATTCCTTTGAGTTAGAATCATAAGCACCTAATTCAATATTATTCATTGCGCCAATACCAGTAATGTACCCATTTGAAATATTATGTTCTTTGCAAAAATTGGTCAACTCTTTAACAACATATTCACCTTTTTCAAGGTAAACAAAATAAGTATTATCATGTTGTTTAAATTGCATTTATAGTTTTTTTGAAATTATATAACTCATAATATGAGTGTTTGCGTGATTAAGTAACATTCTTAAATTATTTATATTTCTTGCACCAGTAAATGCCATATGGGATTTACCTCCTCCTTTGCCTTCACCTATAGTATTTGCTAATTCGTGTGCACTTATTCCCTTTTTAACTAAATCTTGTGATACTACTACCATTATTGGGGGTTTCACTTCACTTCTCACACCTAGGACACATATTTGACTATTCATATTATCATACAAATTATCACCAAGTATTCTTAATTCATTTTTTGATATATCATTTATATCAGTAATAATTACAGGAAAAGGAACATGATTTAGCATTTTTGATTTACTCAAAATATCATCAACATTTAATTTTTGCAGTTGACTAAAATCTTTAAGCTTTTTACTCAACTCTTT
>JAUXHY010000027.1 GCA_030621275.1 bacterium
ACCACCTAATGTCATGCGAAAAGGTGTTCTAGTTATTATCATTTATTATCACTTTTTATATAAAAATTTAGCTTTTGGTATATCATCCAACCAATAAGCGTCGTTCTTGATTGGAAAATGATAAATATTACCAATCATATTAGGGTCACGAGCTTGGTGGTATTTTAAGTAGATATTTTGATTCCCATTAATATCATCAACACCAAGAATCTCAATTTTGCCGGTAAAATGAGTCATAATTAACTTAACACGTTTGGCTAATCCATTTAATCCTTTAGTCGCATTTAGAAATATTTCATTAGTTTTTAATAAAGATATTCTAAAATGATTTGCTGCTTTTATAAATTTACATTGAAAATGATAATACGGAGTAATCCCTGATTCCGCTAAATTGTTAAAAAGTGTTCTCAAAACACTTTCATCATCATTTATATTTTTTAACATGACTGATTGATTAGATAAAATAACACCGGTTTTTAATAATGCATCAGCTGCCTCTATTGCTGTGTTTGTTAATTCATTAGGATGATTAAAATGATTAACAATATAAATTCGTTTATCCGTTTCTGATACTTGTTTAAACAATTCTAATAAAGATGGATCGCTTAATATTCTACTTGGCAGAAAAGATAGTGCTCTTGATCCAAATCTTATTATTTTAATATGATCAAGTTCACGGATACCTAAAAGGAATTTTCGTAATTGATTTGTTTTAATAATCAATGGATCGCCACCAGTAATTAATATATTATCTAACTTTTTTTGATCGGTTATATAATTCAATGCAAGATCGAGGTTTCGCATAATTTCATCATTCTTAATATCAGGATTGAAAAGCCTCTTTCGAAAGCAATATCTGCAATAGGAAAAACATGCTGATACTGGAAGAATTAAAGCGGTTGAGGGATATTTAGATTGTACTCCAACTTCTTTTGTACTTTCAGATTCTCCACTAACATCATGATAACCAGCTCTATCTAATTCATCTAATGAAGGCAAAACAGATAATAGTAACGGATCTTTTGGATTGTTCCAATCAATCAGCTTTGCATAATGAGGTGTAATGGAAAAGGGAAATTCGTGGTGAATTTGTTTAATATTTTCAAAATCTTCTGGACGTATGACTTCCATCTCTACTAACTGTTCAGGTTTGCGTATAGAACTTTTTAATTCATTTTGCCACTTCATATTATTCCTTAATTAAATAAAAAATATTGTTCAAAATACAATATATTTGTGATTTAAATTGATACATATTTAGTTTTTTGTTGACTTTATTGTAAGCATATAATTGTTTTGTACTTGGATAATCTTGTCAAATGTGGATTATATTACAAACGCTAACAATAGAATGTTGTTTTATGGCATATCGTTTTGTAATTATCGTCTTAATACTTTAACTTTTATAAATCAGAATTGCTGTAATTTTTGTTATAAATATTCCATAGTTTAAATAAATCGTTTTCCGTCAATTATTGTGATATCATTATTTAGTACAATATGATGAAGACCATCGGGATATTGACTTGTAATATTTGGAAACAATTCGCCAATGAAGATTTCTTTGTAATTTTCATAGGATAATTCCACAATTTCATAAAAAATGGTACTACCACCATAAGTTTTTGTACAGTTTTGAGCAGGACGAATTAATTTTCCATTATATTCAAAAATTGTACCGGCAGGTCTTGTCATTTTTGGAAATACCTTTACCGGATTATTTTTATGTGAAATCCAAGGTCCTTCTAAATTCTCAGAATAAAATAGATATAGTTTACTTGAATCGTTATCTTTCTGATTTGCAACAAACATCCACCACAGGTCATTATATCTAATTATTGTTGGATCAATCCCCGGAAAATCTTTTAATAAAGTTGTTTTTTTTGTCCATTTATCAGGGAATGATACAGCTTCATACAAAGCAACCTCTCCTGTAGAGTACTGCTCAGGAATACAATAATATTTACCTTCATATTCCAATATGAATGGATATGATAAATGAAATTCAGTATCAATTACAGGTTTTACATTTGAGAAAGTTTGAAAGTCCTTAGTTTCTATATAAGAAATTCGTCCTTTTCCTTTCTTATAAGAGTAATCTTCAAAAAAAATGTATGCAGTATCATCTTTATTAATGAGAAACGGATCAGCATAAAATTGGTTAGAAGGGGATTCAATCCATTTGATTTCAAGAGGTTTCAATGAATTAATAAGAACTTTTACATTATTTTTAACGATACCAATTGCCCATAATTCACGTTTTTTATTTGGGTTTTTCTTAAAAATAGATTTTATTTTATACTTAATAATTATATAAAAATATTTAATTGTTTGCAAATTACTTGGAGCTTTGTAAATAGGTGCAGTACTAGTTTGTGATTTAATAAAAATACTATCATCTTGCTTGGTCAAAATATTCCGAAATACAATTGAAGGCCATTTGGTAGTTCCCCAGAATAACTTATTCTTGTTTTTGGTATATGATGAAAAATCAGTTTTGAATCGATTTTTATATAGTATAATACCATCATCTAGTCTGTCAGATAATTTTTGTAAAATTGCACCACTCCACTGATCTTCATTATAAATTTCCCAAAAACCGGGAGGTCCACCACGATATTTTAGATAATCACCATGATGAAATGACCAAACACCGTAAGTTGGTACTTCTAATATTTCCCCTCGAATAATATTAAACCCAAATCGTAATATCATATCAAGTTTATATGATTTGACTTTATTAATATCAGATTCAGTAAAATATTGAGAATATTTTCCCCTTTTAGTAGTACGACAATACATCATATCAACATTAATTAATTCATCGCTTAGCGATATTTGTCGATCACAATCTGCTGTGTAGTGTTTGTTAACAAACTGTTCATATCTATTCCAGAGTGGAGTTCTAAGATTGCGTATAAATCGTCTATAGGTCATTAATGCAGGGCGAAGTACTTTTTTGATTATATTTTGACGTCGATTTTCGAAAATGATATTATTCCGAATCGGTTCAATTCTATCCGCATTGCCGATAAGCAGCTCTAATGAAACACTTTTAGTATTAAGTAGATGACGTATTGTTTCCGTTTCCCATGCGGAAAAATTGAGACCATTGCACATAATACCAATGCGTAATGTTTTATTTTTAGTTTTTTTAACTGTTGAAGTCATTAAAATGTTTTTTATAATTGTTCGATTCTATTGAAATAATAAAGTTTCGACTATATTTCAACTTTCCTTCCCAATTCGTATATAATTAATATCGTTGTCATTCTCAAATGAATAAATATTCCAACCATCAAAAATGATCGGTTTCTTTTCCATCGTTTGTAAGAAATCTTGTTTTGATAAAGTTTTAAATTCTTGCCAGGGGGTTGCAATAAAACATATTTTAGCTCCGGAAAGACATTTTTTAGCTGAATTAGCAAAGTGAACTTTATCAAAATCGGTAATATCTTTTTTTGCTTCTTCCATTCCTGCCGGGTCGTAAATAGATAACTGAATATCTTCTTTAATCAATGCATTGATGATCGATATTGCAGCAGATTCCTCAACTAATTGTGTATCTGTTTTGTAAGACAATCCTAAAATAGATAATTTATTTGTCTTATGCTCTTTCATCAATGCTAATAACTTATTGGGAATTCGTTCATTGCGGTGGTAATCATTAATCTGATCTGTTCTTACGGCTAATGGAGTAGTGCATCCAAATTTTTCAGCAGATTTCGCGAAAGCGCGATTATCTCTTGGGAAACACGGTCCTCCGTAACTTAAACCACCTTTTAGATATTTTCTGCCGATTCGAGGATCGTCTCCGAGAGCATCTGTAACCTGATCAACATTTCCGCCGGGCATTTTTTCGCAAATTTCTGCTAAGGTATTAGCGAATGTTATTTTCAAAGTACAATATGAATTCAAGGCAATTTTTGTTAATTCCGCATTATAAAAATTCATTCTATGTGTATTGGGATTATTGTATATCAAATTACGATGAATATTTTCTAAGGTGTTACCGGCTTTTTTATCCGATTCTCCAATTAGTATCATTTCGGGGTTTAAAAAATCTCTCACAACACTACCGAGAGCAATAAAATCAGGATTATAACATAGTCCAAAGTCTTCTGAACATTTTTTGCCGGAAGTTTTCTCTAAAAGATTTTGGATTAATTTCATATCTCCAGGTAAAACCGTACTAGTTATAACTACGGTATGATAGGAATCTTTGCTACGCAAGATACTTCCAATTTCTGCTGCTACGGTTTCCACAAAATCGGTGGAAAAAGTACCGTCTTTAGTGCTTGGAGTAGGTACAATTACAAAACTAACGTCAGAATTTATCACAGCATGTTCAGTGTCGCTAGTAGCGGAAATATTATCTTTATATTTACTAATTAGTTCTTTTACACCCGGTTCGTAAATCGGAGATTCACCTTTATTTATAGTATCAACAGATAGTTTATTTACATCCATGCCAATTACTTGCCATCCTTTAGAGGCAAAACAAGCAAGCATGGTACAGCCTAGTTTACCTAATCCAAAAACTGATAATTTTTCTTTCATTAATGTTCTCTTCTATATTTAATTTATTTATTCTTCAATATTTTCCAATATTCTCCAATCCTCAGGAATACGAATTATTGATTCATTTTTCTTAGTATCTCTATACCACCATTTTGGTGCTATAATAATTTTATCTTGATAATTATTTAACCAAGCTGCCCACCAACTAAATGTACTATTGGCGATTATTTGATGTTTACAATTACACATCAGATTAAAATGTTCATAATCGGGACCGTCATTATCGATAAAAGTTGTTGGTAGATCGAAATTATAATTATTTTTTACCCAATCAATATCATCAGAAAAGACAAATAATTCTGGTTTTTCAAGTTTTTCTTTCATGATGTTGATACTCTTAGTATAATATTTATACGTACTATATGGTTGTTCTGCTACAGCGGCCGGTCGGCTAAGTAAATCGCCTCTTCTAATATGAATTGCAATACTAGTAGATTGTTCAATTTTATTGAAGAAAAATTCATTTTCAACAGATAAATTATTTTTTAAAGTGAATTCTTCTTTTAATAGATCACTATATTTTTCAAATAGGTCATTTTTTTGCCAAAATCCGGAGATATAAACATTTTTCAGATATTGAATTTTATAGATATCAAATTCAGATTCGGTAATTGTGCTATAAGAGAAATAGTTTAACACTGGGTATTTTTTAACCTTGTTTAAAATTGAATAGTTATTTAGTCTATATGATATACTTAAGTAAAGGGGATTAAGCAGATTTTTTTTAACATTAAATTTATCTAATAAATAAGTTCTTTTCGTAGCGGCATCAGGATTGCTCTCTTCTTCAAATTTGTGATAGTTACGATACCAAGATAAATCTAATTTAAAATTCCGGTTTAATTCTATTGAAAGAGATCGAGCGAAAGCGTATTGAAATAATTGGTTCCCTATTCCGCCTGTGATTCGAACAATGAGCATTATAGTATATTAATTAAAAAGGAATTTATTTTAATTTAGCAGTTGCGCAAAGATGCCAACCCAATGTTTTTTCCATCAATTGAAAAAGTGGTTTTGGTAGAATTCTAAAATACCATACCTTTTTATACTCGTATTTTTTGTATTCGGGTATTGAATATGGAAAGATATGGTCAACAAATATATTTTCAACAATAAGTCCCTTAAGAAAGTCATGAATAGTTTTTTTTGTGTAGGAATAAGTTACCGGGCTACCAGTTTGTGCTTCGGAATATTTAGCAATTAGTTGATCTTTTTTCCAAAATTGTCCTTTTCCATATTTAAATATTATCCACCAGGTTTTATAAGAATTTCTATTATAAGCCATTATTTTGAATACGCTATCTTTGTTCATATATTTTTTTAATTCGAAAATTGCTTTCTCAGGATAAGGAGTATGGTGTATGACTCCAAATGAATAGACTAGATCATAACTTTCAACCGGAACGGTTTTTGATAAATTTTCTGCATCAGCATGGTAAAATTTAATTGGCAAATTAAATATTTCTGCCCGCTGTTTGGCGATTTTCAAGGATTCTTCGGAATATTCAATTGCCGTTACATGAGCACCTGCTCGTGCGAAGTTAATTGTATCTGTCCCAATCCCACAGCCAATTTCAAGGACTTTTTTACCTTTCCATTTTGAAAAATCAGCAAAACATGGAATGTGCGGTTCTACAAAATATTTACGTACCTCAACATCATCAAAATATTCTTTACTACCAATTTCTCTTGGAGAATGTCGAATATTACAAGGTCGTGAGTTCCAATAGTTGCGTACCGTCTCTATTTCAATTTTTGAAAAATCTATCATTATTCTATTTATTTGCATCCTTAACTTGCTGTTCAATCCATTTATATGTTTTTACCATCCCCTCTTTTAATGGTTTTGATGGTTTCCAACCCAATTTGTCTTCGATTAAATTATTATCGGAATTCCGACCACGAACGCCAAGAGGACCTGGAATATGTTTAATTGTGAGTTTTTTCCCTGCAATATCCATGGCCATTTCAGCTAACTGATTAATCGTTACCATTTCTTCTGAACCAATATTTACGGGACCTGTAAAATCTGAATCCATTAAACGCCGCATTCCGTCGAGACATTCATCAATATACAAAAATGAACGTGTTTGTTTTCCGTCACCCCACATTTCAATTTCACCATTATCAGGAGTTTCTGCAACTTTTCGACACATTGCTGCGGGAGCTTTTTCACGTCCATCGGTCCAAGTTCCTTCTGGTCCAAAAATGTTATGAAACCGTGCAATATTTACATCTAATCCATAGTTTCTATGATAAGAAGAATATAGATGTTCACTAAATAATTTTTCCCAACCGTATTCACTATCGGGAGCAGCAGGATAAGCCGAATCTTCCGAACATTTAGGATTATCAGGGTCCATTTGGTTATACTCGGGATAAATACAGGCGGACGATGAATAGAAGATTTTTTTTATTCCGGCTTTTACTCCGTAGTATGCCATGTTCAAATTTATTTGTGCGGAATTGTGCATTACATCAGCATCGTGTTCACCGGTAAAGATATAACCGGCACCGCCCATATCTGCCGCTAGCTGATATACTTCATCAAATGGACGATCCAATATGTTTTGTACAACAATTTGATCGCGCAAATCACCAATTACAAAATCATCAGCAACTGTTGGAGCAAATTCAGGATATTTTAAATCTACACCTCTAACCCAAAATCCCTCTTTTTTTAATCTTATTGCTAAATGGCTTCCGATAAATCCTCCGGCACCACATACTAAAGCTGTTTTATTTTTAGTCATCGTTTCCTCAATTAATTTATAATTCCTTTTAAAACTTTTTCATATTCAAGGGTAATCTTCCCCCAAGTCAATTTATTTTCCCAATTCTTTTTACCTTCTTTTCCTAGTTGTTTCCTTTTTTTAGAGTTACTTGCCAATTTCACAATCTCTTCAGCTAATATCATTGGATTCACCTTAGTGCGGCCATTCATATCAGCGGGAGCAGGGCATAAAACGCCACCTTGCGTCCATTTAATTATTTCTTTCGAATTTCCGACCGGAACTGTTAGAAAAGGTAAGCCGGCTGCAGCCGATTCAAATAACACTAATGGAGAGTACTCAACATTGGAAGCAAATACAAAAAGATCAAAATTTAAAAAAGCCTGTATTACATCTTGTCGTTGTAAATTAGTGATAATAATATTTTTGTTTGATTCTTCACTGTTTACTTCCTTTGCAATATCCATCCAATCCCGCTTTGATGGTTTTCTACTTAATCGGAACTTATATAGCAAATTTTGATAAATGCGCTTTAACATTGACCGAGGTCCCATTTTCAAATATTTTTTTATCAATACATTAGTTTTTAGTTTTGGACTAATTGAAGGTTGATTGCCATTCAAAATCAATGTGGCAGGCTGGTTAAAATTTGCCATTTGAAATGCTTGAGCTAATTCGTAGTGACCTTTTCCTCCTGTGAATGTTCCAACGGTCAGAATAACAAATGAGTTCTTTTCTATATTTAATCGTTCACGAAAATCAGATTCTTTCGGAATTGAAAACTCTATTTTACTAGCGCCATTTGGTATTATTGAAAAATTTGTAATATTATGTTGGCGAGCGAAATTAATATCCCTATAATCAGATGCATAAAATATTAAATGATCAAATTGGCGTAAAATATCCGGCATAATTTTATAGTATTCAGAATAATGCTGATCGTATAATGCAGAAAATCCACATGGTATAAATACTTTACGGGTTTTAATTTTATTTAGAATCGGTATTAATGCGTCAATAGTCCAACCTTGTGCTGCTTTAATCATTATAACATCAAATTTATTACTGAGCATAAAATTCTGATAGTCACTTACTTTACCCTGAATACCGTGAACATAACTACCTTTAATATCAAATTCTTTTATATTAACACCGTTGTAATTATTAGCTTGGCGACTGTGCATTTTTGATGTAACTATTGTTACTTTATGTCCTAACTTGACTAATCGCTCAGCGATTTCCTTAAGGACAATTTGTTGTCCACCAATACTCGGGTAATAATAATCGGTTCCGATTAAAATTTTCATACAATTTTGATATTTATCAATGTAGAATTGACGTTATTTCGATAAGTTTTTCGGAAATAATATTTGCTACAAATTTTGAGCCTGTGTCGTTATAGTGTATAGAGTCATACATATATTCCTTTTCCTGCGGTACTAATTTTGCCAAATCAATTAAAGGTATTTCATTTGTTTTTGCTACTTCTCTTATTATATCATTTAAAGTATCATATTCATTTTTAAAAGTCTCATATGTAATACCACCACTCAGCAAAGGATTCAAACTTTTTAATATAAATTCATCAGGATTGTCCTTAAATCTATTTGCTTGTGTCATGAGCACGGGTAATATTTCGCGAGTTTTACTTATAGTAACTAAAGTCTGTAAGATCCATTTAAATTCTTTTTGCATAAAATCAAAATCGCGATCTTTAACCATATGTCGTCGATCTGCCCACTCATCATATGGTTTTTTTGGTTTTGGTGGGTGAAGAATACGTTCTTTAGCTAAAAATATTTTATAATAAATATTTGGATATATAGACCTAAAAAGACCTTTTAAATGCCCAAAAAAGGTTTCTGTTGGTCTCTTGGTAAAATAGTCATTTATTGTAATTAATTCAGAACGAGGAGTGCCTATTG
>JAUXHY010000197.1 GCA_030621275.1 bacterium
GCGTGGGACGGTATTTGGGCAAGTAATTGCAGAAATCTAATTGTAAATCATGGTTGGAGAGCTGTTATGATTGAAGGTGATAAAAATAAATTCAAAAATTTAGTTAATACTTATTCCAATCATGATCACGTAAACTGTTTTAATTATTTTGTTGATACAAAAAAGAATTCTTTATCAAATATTCTTACAGGAGAATTGAAAGAGAATCTCGATTTTTTAAGTATAGATATAGACGGATTAGATTATGAAATTTTTGAAAGTCTAGACTTTTATCCTAAAGTTATTTGTATTGAAATAAATACTGGTCATTCTCCTGATAGTATTTCAAATATTTCAAGAGATATTGCTATAAATAATGTGGGGCAACCACTCCCCTATTTTATAAATATTGCAAAATCAAAAGGTTATGAATTAGTTTGTTTTACCGGCAATGCATTTTTTGTAAAAAAGAATTTATTGAAAAATACCAATATTAAACCAATATCAGCCAAGGATGCCTATTTACAACATATCGAAACAATCCCAAATCATGTGAAAGAACATTTATATTTTGTAAATAAGGGAAAGGTAAATCCGTACTATAAATATGATAATTTGTATTTAACAAAGAGGAAGTTGAAATTAAGCACATTACAAATTATTAAAAAATTATTTTCCATCTATTCAATAAAAATAAAAGGTAAAATAATTTTATACATGAAGCATGCTATAAATAAACTAAAAAGTTTAATTAATTATAACCTAACCCAACCATAACTGCCTATCTAAACTCCGGTATTGGATCGCTTCTGAAAGGTGTTCTGACTTGATTTCTTTTTCTCCGGCTAAATCTGCTATTGTCCGCGATACTTTTAGAATACGGTCATAGGCACGAGCCGAGAGCCCGAGTTTTTCCATAGCTGTTTTTAATAATATTGATGACTGTTTATCCAATCCGCAAAATTTCTGTAATTCATTGGATTCCATTTGAGCATTTGTAAACATTCCCGATATTTTGCTAAATCGTTCAAGCTGAATTTCTCGCGCATCTTGGCAACGGGAACGAATTCTATCTGATTTTTCTCCGGCTTCTTTATCTGCTAACTCTGTAAATGGAACTGCCGGAACTTCGACATGAATATCAATTCTGTCCAATAACGGACCGGAAATTCTGCTCATATATCTCTGAATCATTTGTGGATTACAGGTACATTCATTATTTGAATCGGTAGCATATCCGCACGGACAGGGATTCATGGCAGCAATTAACATAAACCGTGCCGGATAGCTCAATGATATTGTCGCACGGGAAATCGTTACTACGCCATCTTCTAATGGTTGACGCATGACTTCTAAAACATTCTTTTTGAATTCCGGTAATTCATCTAAAAATAATACACCATTGTGCGCTAAACTTACTTCTCCCGGCTTCGGAATAGTCCCTCCGCCGATGAGTCCGGCGTCGCTGATTGTATGATGCGGTGAACGAAATGGTCGTGTTGCGATCAAACCTACACTATCCGGTATCAAACCAGCTACAGACTGAATCTTTGTTGTTTCTAAAGCTTCGTCTAAAACTAAATTCGGTAAAATTGTTGGGAAGCGTTTTGCAAGCATAGTTTTCCCGGATCCGGGTGGACCGATCATTATAACATTATGACCACCGGCAGATGAAACTTCTAACGCCCTTTTGACTTGTTCCTGACCTTTTACATCTTCAAAATCGACAGAATAAATTCTCTGTTTTTGAAAATATTTATCACGATCTAACTTCTCCGCCTCAATACTCAATTCACCATTTAATATAGAAACAACATCACTTAAAGTTTTTACACCTGCTACTCGGATACCATCTACAACACTTGCTTCTTTGGCATTCTCAACCGGTAAAATTATTCCGCTAATTCCATCACTTTTTGCGCAAATAGTAATTGGTAACACACCCTTTATTGGTCTAAGCGTACCATCTAAAGCAAGCTCACCGAGTAAAATTAATTTTTTCAGATAGTCCGGCTTAACCACTCCGGTTGCTGCTAATATTCCAATGGCAATTGGCAAATCAAAAGCCGAGCCCTCCTTTCGAATATCAGCCGGAGCAAGGTTGATTGTGATATGCGCATGAGGAAATTTATATCCGCTATTAGAGATTGCTGCTGTTACCCGCTCCCTGCTCTCTTTTACGGCATTATCTGGTAAACCAACCGTTACATAACGCGGTAATTGAGCACGGGATAAATTTGCTTCCACCTCCACGATATAGGCATCAATGCCTAATATTGAACTGCTGAGAACACGGCTACTCATTAATGCAAATTATTATTTTTATTTGAGACATAACTGAGGAAATTAGTCAATTTAAGTAAAGCAAAATAAGTAATAAGTTTATGAATTCCAACGATACAAATATGTTTACTTACAATTTAAAATTCAACATTCAAAATTTCATCTCTCCACCCAATCTCCATGTTCTTTTATTAGATTGATGAGAGCTTTTACAGCATCTCCTGCATCAATATTTTTCTGTACAACTTCCTGTCCTTTATATAGTGCGATTGTTCCTTTTCCAGTTCCGACATATCCATAATCGGCATCTGCCATTTCTCCCGGACCATTAACAATACAACCCATTATTCCAATTTTTACTCCTTTCAAATGTTCTGTTTCTTTACGGATTTGTGCAGTTACTTGCGGCAGATCAAATTGAGTCCTACCACAGGAAGGACACGAAATATATTCAGTTTTTGTAATCCGTGAACGAGTAGCCTGTAAAATTCCAAAAGATATTTTATTAATAAATTGAGGAGATTGATTACTTTCTAGCCATATCCCATCAATTAATCCATCAATGAGTAAAGCTCCTTTATCAATTGAACTATCAATTAATAACTGTTTTGTATCTAATCGACTATAATTTCTTTTTATAATAATTGGTACAGAAATATCATTTTTTATTAATTCAAAAATGAACCGGCGTTGTTCAGCCATGCCGTGTATATTGTCAGTTGCCAAGATTAAAACTATTTTATCATCGGTTTTAATCTTTTTAAAAATGTCTGCATCAATGTCAGAAGAATTAATTGATACAAAACTCAAAATCTTTGATTTTTTACGCTTAGTTTGAAAATAATCGTCTGACGCAAATAGTGGAAACGAATTATTGGAGTTTTGCCAAACTTCAGCATTTTGAATAATTGCTAATCCACTTGGTAATTCAAAATTAATTGACTGATCTCCTGCGAAAATAAAATCAGACGCTTGGTCAGATATTTGCCATTTATCATTAGAATATTCGTAGCCAATTGATGCTAAATCTTTACGATTTATATCACCAATTCGACTAAAATCAATAATAGTTCTTGGAGGATTTTCTCCTCCAATATTATTCAAAGTTGTGGAATTTCTCCGATTAAATTCAAATGGATTTACAATTTGATTATCCAAATTGCTAATTGATTCATGATTCTCGCGATCAGCATATCTTTGTACAATTGTTTTGGCAACAGGGATCTCATTTTCCGGTCTTTCGGTAAGCGAAACTCGTATTGTATCACCGATTCCATCCTCGAGTAATGTGCCAATTCCAAT
>JAUXHY010000206.1 GCA_030621275.1 bacterium
ATTCATTATGGCCTGTGCATTGCAAAGTGGATTGCTGACCAACTATCTCTGGACGTTCCCACCATTGACAGTATCATCGACTGGGCCCAGCAATTGCGCAATGAGAAAATCATCGAGGGAAATAAATTGTTATTGGGCAGCGAAAGCCTGACTACGGAATTCATGTCCGGCATTCCCCCGGTGTATGGACTCAACAGCATCGATGACATACTGGACTAACTTTTGTTTTTATGAATATAGATTGCAAAATCGATAAAATTCTTAAAACCGGCCAGTTTATAACACATGCTAAATGTAATTGGGCGTATATGGTGGTTTTGAGAATAATTTACTATTATTAAACTTTAGAAATAATTGCGAGGTGTGGTGCATTAAATTTGCCCAACTACACTTAGCATAACCGTTACAGGGTATTTAAATAAACAATGAAATGAAGAACTTGAAAATGATAAATCAAAACAAATATTTAATAACAGTATTAATCGTTATTACGCTATTTTCTTGCGAAGATGCAATTAATCCCGAATTTATTAATTCATGGGATAAATATTTAGGTAACCCTATATTGTCTAAATCAAATGAAATTTTCGATGATAGAGTTGATTGGGATTATTTTTGCGCAGCTGATTGCAGTATATTAAAGGATAGTAATACTTATAAGATGTGGTATACAGGAGCAGGTCAAACCAATACTGACAACGAAATAAGGGTTCGTATAGGATATGCATATTCCTCTGATGGTATTAGTTGGACAAAATATGAAAATAATCCTGTTCTGGGACCAACTCCCGGAGCATGGGATTATGTTGGTTTAGAAACAGTTTCTGTCTTATTTGATCATGAAGGTACTGAAACTGAGCGTTACAAAATGTGGTATGCGGGCGTTGATGATGAAGAAACAGGGTTGTATTCATTCGGGTACGCATACTCTTCCGACGGTATAGAGTGGACAAAATACGAAGGCAATCCAATTTTAGAAGCGGGTCAGCCTGATAGTTGGGAGAGTGGTAGTCCAGAAGGTCCTACTGTTATTAAAGATAATGGAATATTTAAAATGTGGTATGGTGCAGTAGATACAGTACCTAATGGGCAGGAAACAGATTATCGATCAAATATTGGATATGCATGGTCAACTGATGGAAAGACTTGGGAAAAGTATTCTGATAATCCAGTACTTCTAACAGGTGATTGGGGAAATTGGGATGCTTCTGTAATTCAAGACCCTTTTGTAATGAAAATTGACGAAACATATTATATGTGGTATTCAGGATTTCCTGAATGGATTGAAAATACGGATTTGACGGGAATTTATCAGATAGGCCTTGCATATTCGTCTGATGGAATTACCTGGACAAAATCGGAAAACAATCCTGTTTTAAAAAAAGGCCCCAACGGAAGTTGGGATGATGTATTAGTTGGGTTTCCGTCAATTATTCTTGATGGTGATGTATTACGAATGTATTACACAGGTTTGAATGAATCGGTAATACCTGAATTTCCTGAACCATATCATTGGGATATTGGCTGTGCAACATGTAGTGTAACTGATTTAATTAACAAATAATGAAAAACATAAAATACTATGTAACACCCAACATAAAAAATTGGGTAAATATTGCTAAATATTAGCGAATCAACAACAAATAAGCGATGTGATAATTTGAAAGATTGGTGTTTAAAAATGTCCAACTTTTCATATTGCCACCGTTAAAATATTCTTGTTTCAATCATCATAATCATCAAATTCAATTGCAACTCGGCTATCATTATGCACTGAATACGAGATAAGAGAATCTGACGCTGCACCGACAGATTGTTTATATGTAAATGTTTTTAAAACAGATGATACGCTGTCACCGTCAACTGAAAATGCAACAAAATTATTACCTGATTCTCGATAATCAGTAGTTAATGGTAATGAACCTTTGCTCTCACACTTCCACTTGGCAATGTAATCACTTGTATCACACGTTACTGTTCGTTCACCCAAAAATGATAAAACTTCATTTTGTTGTGAATTAATCTTTATTTCAATTTTACCTGTTTTATGAGTAACCGAAGTTGGACGTTCATCAATTATTGCAGTAAATACCATATCATTCCAGGTTCCCGCAGCAGTTCCCCACCAAGTTGTTTGTGTACTGGAATAATTTCCAAGGTAACCAGTAGATTCGTAATGACCTTCAACAAATATTTTTATACGGCAATTGGTCAATGTTAAAGTAGGAATTTCGGTTATATTTATTGAAATCTCATCTGAGCAAATGTTTTCAACTATTTGACGTTTATAACCTAGTGCATAACATTTAATAGTATGAATACCGGGAGTTAGGTTATCTATAGAGAATGAGTGATCGGCATTAAACTTGCTAGATTGATAATATTCCGTTGAGATAATACCATCAATATTAGAGGTCCACTTAACACCTTCTAGTCTTTCTTCCTCATTTCCAGTTTTTTTTCCTTTTGCATAATATTCTACAGTCGCAGAAAAAGATATAACATCACCATCGCTAAAAAACGTACCGGAAGCTGGGTTATTTATAGTAACTGTACATATCTCAGTGATTTCATTATAATCGTTGCATCTAGATGCGGTAAAAATAAAAAATAGAGCGGTCAAGAATAGAATGTTTTTAAGGATTGTAATGAGGTGAATTCTTTTTTTCATAATTACCTACAAGTAATTCGATTAATTTATAATCGGTTGTAACTACATTTTAGTGTTACTAATACACTGAATTTACTTTGTTCTTAATGTTTTATCAAAAGCACAAATTAGAGCGTTACCGCTCAAATCTTTTATCCAGTTCCTCTAACTAAAGATAATTGAACAATTATCGGACGCCCGTGTGGACAATAGTAACGATGATTTGTACTAACGTGTGTACAACCATTCATCCCCTTCATCATCAGGAAATGAAAAATATTCAAAGATTGTACCGGTAGAATTATCTTGACCATAATCAATAATCATATAATTTACTGCTGTTCCTTGGATAACCGTCTCGGCAACAACTCCCGTTACATGAAGCGTATCATTTGAAAGATTATATGTACCATTTCCGTCATAGTTATATAAATAGTTGTTTAATTCGTCTTTCATCCAAAATACCCAATGATACGTATCTCCACTACTGAATTCCCATAAACTGGAATATGTAAAGTCCTCTGGTACATCCCCTATACTAAACAAATTCCAAGTACCCTCAAGAATATTTTGATTGCCATTACTACCTGCTTCAGTTACAGAAATTGAAATTTGATTAAAGCATTCATTTATACCATCAAAACCAAGCACATAACACTTAATAGTATGAATACCGGGAGTTAGGTTATTTATTGAGAAAGAGTGATTTACTTTATATATAGATGGCGCATAATATTCCGTTGATATAATATCATCAATACTAGATG